>CAMNPT010000033.1 GCA_946548575.1 uncultured Clostridium sp.
AAAAATTGCCACTAAATTTGCAAAATCTATTGACAAAACCAATTAAAAATATTATAATAAGTAAGTCAAACATCGCGGGGTGGAGCAGTTGGCAGCTCGCTGGGCTCATAACCCAGAGGTCGGTAGTTCGAGTCTATCCCCCGCAACCAAGAAATTAAGAATGAAGCATTGCTTCATTCTTTTTTATATACTTATCAAATCTTTAATCTTCTCAAACTTACTCTCACCTATTCCTTTTACACCTTTAACTGCCTCAATATCTTTAAATTTACCATTTTCCTTTCTATAATTAATTATTTTTAACGCTGTCGACTCACCTATACCTGGTAAAGTTTCCAACTCCTCCTGAGTAGCTGTATTTATATTAATCTTTGTTTTTTTATCATTTGTTGCTATACTCGAACTTTCATTAATTTTTATATTACTATTTGATTCAGATTCTTGTATTTTACTACTTTCATATTCATCCTTGGTTCTTATATAAATTTTCTCTCCATCTTCTAATATATCTGCAAGATTTATCTCATCTGTATATGCATCACCTCTCAAACCTCCTGCTTTGTTTATTGCATCAACCAGCCTTGCATTTTCTTCAAGTTCTACTATTCCTTCATTGTTAACAGCACCACAAATATGTACAATTATTTTATTACTCTCTAAAGTGCTTTTATTTTCTTCTTCAACATCTTCCAAAATATTTGATTGTTCTATAAAATCATTGTTATTATTATACAAATAATAAAAGCCACTACTTATTAAAATCAAACATAAAAATATAAATAAAAATATTTTTTTATTTTTATTTAAATTAATCATATTATCACCTATCTTTCTATTGAAATTTTTTTTAAAATACGATATATTATTTTATATTAATAATAAAAATTGGAGAAAAAAAATGAAACTAAAAAAATTAATTATTGTACTATTTTTTATAACAATATTCTTTCTATCTAACATAAATTATGTATATGCAGATGAAAATCAATTAGATTTTCCATCTGTAAACGCGAAATCATACATTATTTTAGATAATAAAACAAATAAAATATTATATAGTAAAAATGAAAATGAAAAAATGTATCCAGCAAGTACAACAAAAATCTTAACAGCAATTATTGTTTTAGAAAATTGTAATCTAGAAGATAAAGTCACAGCAACTTATGATGCCATTATGGGTATTCCAGAAGGATATTCTTCTGCCAATATACAAATCGGAGAAGAATTTTCTGTAGAGCAACTCTTAGAACTTTTACTTATCCCTTCAGCAAATGATGCTGCAAATGTTCTTGCTGAACATGTTGGTGGCTCTGTAAACAGCTTTGTATCTATGATGAATACAAAAATAAATGAACTAAACTTAAACAATACACATTTCACAAATGCTTATGGACTTCATGACGAAAATCATTATACAACAGCATATGATTTAGCTAAAATAATGCAATACTGTTTAAAAAATGATACATTTAGAAAAATTGCAGGACAAGCATCATGTGCAATTCCAGCAACAAATAAATCTGGAACTCGTTCTTATTCATCTACAGATGATCTTATAAATCCAAATTCAAAAAATTATTATAAAAATTTAACAGCTGGAAAAACTGGAACAACAACTCAAGCTAAACAATGTCTAGTATCATCTGCATATTTAGATAATTTAGAATTAATATGTGCAGTACTTGGTTCTGAAAGTAGAGCATCAGACACTCGAAAAATTTACGATTATGCATATTCAAATTATTGTATAAAAAATATTGTGAATGAAAAAGATGTACTTACAAATATAGAAGTAAAATGGGCAACACAAGATACTAAAAACCTAGACTTATTAGCAAATACTGATGTATCTGCTTTGGTAAAAACTTCTTATTCTGAAAATGAAATTGAACCTGAAATAAATTTGAATGAAAAAATATCTGCTCCTATCGAAGAAGGAACTGTACTAGGAAAAGTAACTTATAATATAGATGGAATAGAATATTCAACAAATTTAATAGCATCTCACAATGTTGAGAAAACAAAAATATTTAATTACATTTTGTACTTTATTATTGGAGTTGCTGTTTTGATAATTGCCAAAAGGGTCGGAGATAAATGGCAAGTTTTGTTTGGTTAAAAATTACCGAACAAAACTTGCCATTTATCTCCGACCCCTTTGGCAACTTTGTCGGTAATCTTTTTATTTATAGTCTTTTCCTATCACTATTACTAAATCCATATTACTTGAATTTGTCTCACTATTTTCTATTGTTCCAACACCTAAAACATCTTTTATATGTCTTAAAATAGAACTGTTTGTTTCTTTTTTATCTATAATTGTTGTTTTTGCTGTTGAGTTTGTAGTTCCTGTTTTTGTAACTTTGTATCCTGCTTGTTTTAAATCACTTACAACAGTTTGTAAGTTTTTACTTTCTCCGCTTCCATTTAATACTTCAATTTTTAAATTTGCTTTATTACTTGCAGTATTGCTTGTAGAAGTATTAGTTGTTGAATTTGTATTACTATTATTAGTATTTGTTGTGTCATTAGTGTTAGCTTCTTTTTCTAGTTCTTCTTCTGTTTTATCTCTATCATAAAATAATTTTTCTATTAAACTTTGTGTCTCTTTTTTGTTATGAATATATACCCATGTTCCAGCTGCATTTTTATTAGATGGTGCTCCTGGTAATGTTTCTGTCAATAAGTTTTCTGTGTTAAATTCTACTATATATGGTATATAATCTTTTGCTACGCTGAAGTCTATATTTGTTTCAACATATTGTTTTGCTACATCTAAAATTTCTCCTAGTTTAAATATATTTGATGGTACTGCTGTTTGTTTTATTACTTGTAATATAAATTCTCTTTGTGTTCTCATTCTACCAATGTCATTATCACCATATTCTTCTGGATAAGATGTTCCATTATTATTATGTCTAAATCTAACTACCTGTTCTGCTTTATCTCCATCTAATTGTTGCTCTCCTGCTTTTAAATGTATATGTAAGTCTTGTGATGGATCGTCATAATCCATATTGATTGGGACATTAAATGTAATTCCACCTATAACATCAACCATTTTTATTAAAGCTTCTGTTTTTATAACAGCATAATATTTTATATTTAATCCTGTTATTTCATTTACAGCTTCTAATGTTTCATCTGGTCTATGTTTTCTACTATACATTGCATTTATTTTTTGATAAGCTGTTGCTTTTGATGGGTCTTTTCCTGTATATGTATCTCTTGGGATTGATAATAATGTTGCTTTTTGTGTATTTGGATTGTATGATGCTACGATTATGGTATCTGTTAAGTCTACATTTTCTTGGTCTGTACTTATACCTAATAAAAGGCATTTAAATTCGCCAAGTTGTTTTTTTGTATTTTCATCATGTCCTGCTACTGTGGCTAGCATTCCACTAAGTCCTCCACCATTTTTGTGTACTTTATATCCAAATAATCCTATTAATCCAATTAAAATTACTAATATAAATAATAAAAATTTTTTCCAAAATTTCATTTTTTTCTTCTTTTTTGTTCTTTTCTCGTTAGTTTTATTTCTACTCAAAATTCTCACTCCTAAAATTTTATGTGTTATTAGTATAACAAAAATTGATTCAAATAGCAACAAAATTTCATTTATATTTCTGTTTTATTTAAAAATATATTTAATATATTATATGTTGACATTGTTTTTGCGACATAAGTTTCATCCATTATTTCATTTAATTGACTTTTTGGATTTACTGATATTAATATATTAATTATCATTAATACAACGTATGTTACTAATAACCCCCTTAATAGTCCATATAAAGCTCCACCTAATTCATTAAATTGCTTTAATATTGGTAGTTTTGTTACTAAATCAGCTAATGATTTTATTAATAATAGACATATTTTTGATATCAAAAATAGTAAAATCATAGTTCCCCAATATATTATATTGATTGATAAAGTTTTTGAAGTTTGTAAAAGCATACCATTTTTTGCATCTTCTACAACAGCAATATGTGCTTTATTTTCATTATTTTCTGCCAAAAATTTACCTATATTATTTTCAATTACTTTTTGCAAATTTTCATCTATTGTAGTTGAATTAATTATTATATTACCTATCGGTCTATATAATACAAGTGTAATTATAATTGCAACTATAAATGATATAAGCTGAATACCTAATAATATTAGTCCTTTTTTATATCCTAAAAATACTGAAAGTGCTATTAACAAAATTATTACTAAATCTATTATGATTCCCATATAAAAACTCCTTTTATAAATTTATAATTTCAATTGAATCTCTGTAAATAATACCTGCTATATTATTTGAAACAACAATATTTGTTATTTCTTGTTCTGCAACATATCTTTTCACAAGCCATCCATTTTTATTTATAAATTCAATTTCTGTACCTAAATTTAAAGCTATAATATCTTCATAAGTATATATTTCCTTAGTTACAGAGTCTGCAGTATATTGTTTTATTGATTTATTTTCTGTATTTATAATATTTACTATTGAATCAGCTGTAAATAATCCAGAAGATTTTTCTTCAATAGAACATGCTGTATTATTTAAATCAACAGATTGAAACATTACTTTTTTATTTGCATTATCTATTAAACTTATATCTTCATCATTCTCAATAATATGAATTGAATCTGTATACATACAAACTAATTTGTTTTTATCTTGATATTTAATATTTGTAATTAGCTTATTCGCCTCACTTTTATATGTATTTTCTAATGAATTTGTTGCATCTGTTTCTGCTTTATCAATTGAAAGTATTCTTATATTTGATTGTATAACACTTCCTGTTGTGTCAACTTCTGCTATTGCCAAATGTTTGTTATCATTTGATATTGAAACATCTATTGCCCTTGTTGATGATAAATATGAATTGAACATTAATTTTCCTTCAGAATTATACATTTTTATTACTGTTTTATAACTTGTATCAACTATTACAACTGCAACATATCCATTTTTGTTTATAATTATTTGTGCTATGTTTCCTTCAACTTCCTGTTCCCAGGCAATTTCTTTATCTTCAATTAAATAAAATTTTTTCCCTTTGTTTTCAGCTATTGCTAAAAATCTATTAGCAGAATCGAAAATAGGGTTTGATATTTTTATATCTAATGTTTTTTCTTCATTTCCAGTGCTACCATAAATTGATAATTTAGTTTTGCTTAATACTCCTATGTATTTGTTAAATGCATATATACTGGCATTTTGATCTTCTTTTAAGTCAATTGTTATAGACTCATTTTTTAAAATTTCTTTTCTAAAAATATTTATATCTATCCATTCTCTTGCTTTATCATTTGTGTTATATAAACCAATTACAATAATTGCAATTACTATTATAAATATTACTGCAATTGTTGTTATTAATCTTTTTTTATTAAGTTTTGAATCTTTTATTTCAGCTATTTGCTCAGTCCAAAAATCTTTCATAAAATTTCTCCTTGGTTCTATTTTGCTTTATTGTATATTAAAAAAGAACACTTTTCAAGTATTCTTTGAATTTTTTTCAACCACTGGGGACGGTCCTTTTGGTTGAAGAATTGTTCTAATCCTTTAACACCAATGCTAGTATTTGAATAATTCCCAAATATCCAAAAATCGGATACAAATAATTTATTAAATTAGAAAACCCAATTCGAGAAATTACGCATGAAGTTATGCACATAATTAGCGCAACTTGTGTATAACTTTTTTTATTTTTACTTATATTTTGCAAAAGACTTGTGCCTAAAGAAATTGCAGTTGTAAAAATAGAACCTAAAATAATAAATCCATATAATATGTTAAAAATTTTTAACATTTTTGAAACTACATAAACTATTGGCATTTCTAGTTTGGTAATATCAACATCTACTTTAATTAGTAATGAAAAAATAATGATAGATAATAATATTACTATTCCAGTTGTTGTCAAAGAAATTAAGGCAACTTGTTTTTTACTTTTTACATAATTTCGCAGAGTTATTAAAACTGGTATTAACAAAATACTATTATAACTGCAATAAACTATACTACTTAAAATGAATTTATAATCATTCGTTTCTTTTAAATAATGATTTAAATTTAATATATCTATATTTTTTAAATTTATAATTCCTATAATAGTTATAAAAATTATTAGAACTGGTACAAGAATTGAGCTTGCTTTTATAACTCCTTTTACATTTGTTAAAAAAACTACAAAACATAGAAATGACAATAATATGCTTCCAAATATGCTACTTATACCAAATTGCTGTTCAAAATATGCACCAAAACCTGCTATCATTATAAAAAATGTTACTAAAATAAATATATTTATAGTTATATTTATAATATTTTTTATATTAAGATAATTTCTTTCCTCTGGATTTTTTAAAAATATTTCCAAAAAATCTTTATATGTTTTAACATTATATTTATGAATAAAAATTAAAGATTTATATATTACTATCCCCATTAGTATACTTGATATAAATATTCCAATTAAACCTCTTATTCCATAAGAGAAAAAGAATAAATACATCTCTTGTCCAGACGCAAAACCCGCTCCTATTAATGTTCCAATTATCACAAAAACTAATTTTATCATAATAAAAAACTCCCTTACTATTTTATGGGAGTTTTCTATTTTTATTCTTCAACCAAAAGGATCGTCCCCAGTGGTTTTTTCAACCAAAAGGACCGTCCCCAGTGGTTGAATTTATTTTTTTCTTCTTCTTTTTTGCCAAACTATTAATCCTGCTATAACTATTAATGCTGGTACTGCAAATATTATTATTCTTATTATTGTATCTTGTTGTTCTGTTGCTGTATAAGTAACTGTTCCAGTACTTTTTCTTGCTGTAATATCTTCTTGTCTATCTACTAAATATGCTAATGCATTTAATACTAAGTCTTTATTTTGTGCAAGTTCTATTGCTGGGCTTTGTGAATTTTGCATTAATTGATAATCTGTAATAAATATATTTTCACCTATTATTACTAATTTTGATGTAACAGATTCTTCTTCTTTGATTGTTTTTTCTAATTCTGCTCCTACTAAATAAGATTGTTTTTCTTCTCCTTCTGTTGCTTGGTCTTGTTCTGTTTCAAAGTTTGTTCTGAAATATGCTCCTTCACTAGTCTTTGCTAGTTCTGTTTTTGTTATATTTTTTTCTTCTAATTCTTTGTCATCTATTAAATTAATTTTTGTTGCATTTACAAAAATTACTCCTGTTGAATTATATAAATCTTTTGTAACTGTGGCATATTGAATTTCAGGTAATATTAATTCTGGTAATTGTGCTATCATCTTCTTTGTATCTGTTTCTCTAATTATTCCTGTTTCAAATGGTTTTACTCCATATGTTTCTAATATTTTATTTACATTTGGTAAGTCTATCTTTTCTGATATTGCTGCATTTAACCACAATATATTTTTTCCTGAATTAATATAATTTGTTATTGCATTTGTTGCTACATCATCAAAATCTTTTGATGGTGTTGTTATAACTAGTGTATCACAATCATCTGGAATTTTTCCTGTTTGTAATACGTTTAATTTTTCTATTTCATTTATCTCATTTTGTAAATAAATATTTAAGTAGTTCATATTTTTTGATAATGTATAATCACTATATCCTTCTAAGAAGTAAATTTTAGGTATTTTATTACTTGTTACTGAAATGATTGAACTTGTTAATTTTTCTTCTGCAATACTAATTGTTTCATAAGTAGATGTATCATATGTTACTAAATCACTATCTGTTAATACTTTAGATTTTTCTCCACTTTCTACTATTATTCCTTTACTTCCTGTTTCTAATCCATATTTGTTTGCTAAATCTGGTCTATTGTTTATATTAACAGCTTCTGCTACTATTTTTTCATTTGAATCTTTATATTGTTTTGCTAAACTTAAATTTGAATCACTATCATCATAACCAACAAAATATATGTGGACGTCTTTGTCTATATCTTTTATTTTTTCTTTACTTTCATCTGTTAATGTGTAAAGTTTTTCTTGGCTAAAATCTATTGGTGTTAAATCTAAATTATGCATCCATACACTTAACCCTACAAATATGGCTACAATTGCTAATACTAATATTGTTGTTCTTGTTCCATCTATTAGCCATTTTTTCTTAATTATTTCAAGAAATTTGTTTGGTTTATTTTCTTTGTTCTCTTTTATTTTTTTGTTTTCTTTCACCTTAAATTTCCTCCTTCTATCTTACGCTTTTTCTTCTTTGCATAAATATTATTGTTAAAACTAAACACATTATTGTGAATGTTATAAATGTTACTGTATCTGCTATGTCTATTTGCCCTGTTGGGAATTTAGAGAACATATTAATTAGTGAAAAGTTACTAAATATTTTACTAAATTGTGGTAAAAACCATGTTAATATAAAAAATCCTATTGTTATTACTCCAGCTATTATTTGATTTTCAGTAATACTTGATGCAAAAATTCCGAAAGAAATATAGCTCATTGCTAATAATAAAAATCCAAGTAATGTGACTAATGCTGTTGTTATATGTGGTGTTCCAAAAAAGCTTAATATTGCAAAATACATTGCTGTACATATTTCTGTTATAATAACTATTAATGTTGCTGCAATAAATTTTCCTAGTACTATTTTTGTTAGACTAATTGGTGAAGTAAGTAATAATTGTTCTGTTCCTGATTTTCTTTCTTCTGCAATAGTTCTCATTGTAAGAATTGGAACTATAAATGTTAATATTGTTGCACCTGAGTAAAATATATATTCAAAATTTGTACTTTGATAATTAAATACATCAACATAGAAAAATATGCTAAACATAATTAAAAATAATCCTATGAATACATATCCAATTGGTGAAAAAAAGTATGTTTTTATTTCTTTTTTTATAACTGATAACATTAGTCATTACCTCCTTCTATTAATTTTATAAATGCATCTTCTAAACTACTATCTGCTTTCTTCATTTCAAATATTGTTATACTTTCTTTTGCAAGTTCTGAGAATATTGCTTTTCTTAAATCATTTTCATTATTTGATTCGATCATATATTGTTTTGTTCCATCTTCATTTTCTTGTGTTAGTTTAATACTGTTAATATTTTCTATTTTTCTTATAGTTTCTTCCATCTTGTTTTCAGGGTCTTCAACAGTAACATAAATACAATTTTTTCTAGACATTTTAGCTTCTAGATGTTCTGGTGTATCTACTGCTACTATTTTTCCTTTGTTAATTATTATAACCTTATTACAGATTTGACTTACCTCAGATAATATATGTGAACTTAAAATTATAGTATGTTTTTTTCCAAGTTCTTTTATTAGATTTCTTATTTCAGTAATTTGTTTTGGGTCTAATCCTACTGTTGGTTCATCTAAAATTAATATTTTTGGTTCTCCAACTAATGCTCCAGCCATACTTACCCTTTGTTTATATCCTCTTGATAAATTCTTAACTAGTTTTTTTTCAACATCTTTTAATCCTGTTTGTTCTATTATTTTTTCAACTTTTTCTTTTCTATCTTTTTTGTCTACATTTTTTAATTCAGCCATATATTTTACAAATTCTTTTACTGTTAAATCTGTATAAAGAGGTACTCCTTCTGGCATATACCCTATTTCTCTTTTAGCTTTTTTAGGTCTTTTTAATATATTGTATCCATCTATAATAATTTCTCCTTCTGTTTGTTCAATAAAACCAGTTAGCATATTCATTGTTGTACTTTTCCCTGCACCATTTGGTCCGAAGTAATCCCACTATTTCACCTTCATTTATTTTGAAGCTAATATCATCTACAGCTACAAATTTACCATACTTTTTTGTAACATTTTTTACTTCTATCACAAAAATACCTCCTTTAAAATTTACTGTTCATATATTATCACTTAGTTTTTTTGTTGTAAATATAGTTCACAAAAAATTTACAATTATAGTTGACAGTTTTGTTTTTTTGTGTTATTATATGTATTGTTATCTAAGATTTGGGTCAGTAGCTCAGTTGGATAGAGCACAGGCCTTCTAAGCCTGGGGTCGGGGGTTCGAACCCCTCCTGGCTCACCAAAATAAAAACCTTGATTTTAATACTTTCAAGGTTTTTTATTTTTTCTCTTTTACTTTCCATATAGTCTTTTTTTCTATATTTTCTAAAAAAGGTGTGTCAAAAAGTGTGTCAAACTTTCTCAAAAAAAGAAGCCCATTGAGACTTCTTCTACAAAAGAAAAGAACCATTGCTAGTTCTTTTTTATATTTTGCTATTCATTACTTAAGTCACATAACATCTGTAATAAATAGTTACCATTATTTTGTTCTTTTTCATCTTTTTCTAAATTTCTTTTTCCAAAACATACGAATCCATTACTTTCATAAAATTCTTTCAGTTCATTAATATCTTCACATTCCACGAAAGCAAACTTTCCTCCTAAAATATTCTGAGCTTCTCTCACTTTATCACAAGCAAGTTTTAATAAGTCATCTCCTGAAATCAAGGAATTATAATTATTACTATAATTTTTTCCCAATTGTCCAATTAGTGGTAATGTAATCATATAATACTTTTCTTTGTTTGGTTGTCCTGCAAAACGACTTATCCTTTTCTTTATAGAAGAACTCAATGAACTTTTTTTATTTTAGTAATCTTATTTGTTAATGCAAAATATCCAACAATGACATTTTGACTCTTATAAGTACTACTAACTAAAAAAGTTTTAGAAATTCCCATTTTTAAAAATTGTATTGCTTTTTCTTTTATAAAATATTCTACATCTTTGTTAAGTGGACATTCGAATCCGTTTAAAATTTCTTTTGTTTTTTCTTCTCCAATGGCTTCATACATATCTTTTAAACTAATTACATTATATGCCAATCTTTATTGAGCTCCAAACATCTTCTTAATTGCTTCTTTATCTTCTATTGTTTTTACTTTAGTACTAAAATTAATTTTCTTTCTTCCTTTTTTTTCTGCATTTTCTAATGCTGATACAAAAGCTTCTGCAGATTTTTTGTCATTTATGACTATATTCTTTAAAAAGCTTTTTGTTGCCATTTGAATCATCTCCTATTTTATATTATATGTATTTATCCATTTAATTATAACACTTTTTTATGTAAATTTCAAATTTAATAAACGTTATAAAATTGTGTAATAATTTTATCACAAGGAGAAATAATGTCAATACATTTTTTAAAACTCGCATTAGAATCAATTTTAAGCCGTTTTTATTTTTTTCGTTAACAAGATTATTCCTTTATTTTTAAGTAATTTCTAAATTTTTTAACTTTTTTTGAAAAAGTATTGGCGTATACGTACGTATATAGTATAATATATATATGTTAAAGGAAAGGGGGCGATAAAATGATACAAAAGATTAAAAAAGCGTTACTAAATACTAAATTAGCCGACAAACTAATAGACAAGTATTTTAGTAAACACTCAATCATAGAAATAGCTAATACTATTTCAAAAGGTTAACACTTGAGAGGGTAACCTCTCTTGTGTGTAATATATTATATATTATATTTTTAAAAAAATCAAGGAGGTAAAATATGAATGATAATTATATTAGCCAAAAAAAATATATGAAAAAAAATCTTGTTAAATTAGGTATTGATGTAAAACCAGAAGTAAGAGATGATTTCAGAAAATGTTGCGAATTAAATAATACTCTTCCTTCTAAAGTTTTAAAAGAATTTGTTAATAACTACATAAAAAAGTATTCTTCTAATGAAATAATAGATTTCTTAAAAAAAATTTCAACTGAAGAAAATATATTTTCAAAACTAGAATTTGAAGATGAATTAGAAATATTTAAATCAAAAATACAAAAAATACAAGATTTTCCTGAAGCTAATAAGTACGTAATTGCATTGAAAAATAATCAAAAAATTATAGTAGAATATAGATTAAGTGGTAGTTCCAAAAAAATGATAGAAATAACACATATACTATAAAAAAGAGCTAGACTGAAATCAATCTAGCTAAAAATTTTATAATTTAGCACAAAAGTCTAAACAAATCCATCCGAGATTTTGTCAAACTCCGGTTCTCACTTATTCTTGTTACTGTGCAAACTACTCCTCTTACATATTAATTACAATATGGTTTTCCTAGTCTTGCATTTTGTTATCTAGCATTTGCCGATAATTGTCTCCAAATTTTAGGTGCATACTTTTTACTTGCTGTTGTTCTTACATTTAAAACACTAGCATTAACTTTATATATTCCTGTTCTGTATTCTGTATTCTTTGAAACAACTGTATTTGTAACTTGATAGATAGTTAGAACTTACCTAACCTTTAGTCCAAACTTTTTGGGTTCAGTACAAATTCACCTTAAAATACCTTGCTTATTTCTTTTTATATTGCTATAATTGATATATAATTAATATTGGAGGAAAAAGTAAATGTCAAATTTATCAAAAATTGGAATGAATTTTAGTACATATTTAGCTTCTTTAAGTCCACAGGTAAAAAATAATTCATTACAATGGTATTTATCAGGTTCGTTAGCCACAATAATTATGGCCGAAGCTGAAAATATAACAGAAATAAAATTAGATGATGGAAATAATATAAAAAGTGAAACAACATCAAAAGAAGTAACAGAAGATCAAAGAGAAAAATTAAATAAATTTTCTAGGAAGCTTGGTTCAGATATAGATGTTGTCAATGTAAATGGCAATTTATTTTATGGTTCTCCATCAACTAGCAAACCTCATATTCAAAATATAATTAAAAATGTTCCTGGTGTTTTAGATTTAATGTCTTGGAACTCAATATATGGTGGATCTATGTATATAGATAATTTAGAATCAGAAAGAGAAATATCTCATCATCCAGTTGCCAGAGTAAAAACAGCAAATGGAGATGTTTATGTTACCGCTCCTCCGGAACAATTAGCACACAAATTATCTGAAACTATATGGTTGAGTAGTCAATTAACAGGAGAAAAAGATTCTGATGATATAAAATCTGAATATCAAAAAGATATAAAGGATTTATCTTCAATGTTTTATGGATTTAAAGATTTATATGAAAATGATGAATTTTTAGATAGAATTTATCTTGCATTAAATGAGAAAGATAATTCATTATTTTCTATACATAATCCACTTTACAATAGTGATAATGCTATGGAAGGACAAGAAATGCTTGATACTCATATTATGAAAAGAATTATTGAAGATTCTAAAAATTACTTAAAAGATATTACTGATGATAAATCTGATGTAGAATTGAATGACTTTTTTAATGGTTTACTTAGTAAACGAAGATTAGATGTAGAAAAAATTAGTAAAACCCAATCTACTCATACTTTAACACCATTACAACAAAGAGAGGCTGAATTATCTTCATTAGAAGAAGAAGCTAAATTATATGATGAAAAATTAAAATCTAGACAACAAGAAGGACAAGATATAGGAGAGTAATATTATGGATAAAAATACAGATGAGAATAAAAGAAACTTATTTATAGAACAGCTTAAGAATATTGAAGATGAAGAGACAAATTTATTAAAGCTTCAAAGAAAATATCGTAGTGGAGAAATTAAAGAAGAAGATTTAACAGATGAACAAGTAAATTCTCTATGTAAATTATATGATAAACAAATATCTAATTTAAGAAAATCTAATGAAATTAAAAAGCAAAAATTAAGCGTTACTAAATACTAAATTAGCCAACAAACTAATAGACAAGTATTTAAGTAAACGCTCAATCATAAAAATAGCAGATACTATTTCACTTGATAACCGTTACAGCAAAGAAGATTTATTTTTCTAAAACAATAGTTACTGGTCCATCATTTACCAAACTAACTTGCATATTTGCTCCAAATATTCCTTTTTCAACTTTTAATTTTTCAGAGCATTTCTTACAAAAATAATCATATAAAGGTTCAGCTTTTTCCGGCCTTGCTGCTGTTGTAAAAGAAGGTCTATTACCATTTGAACAATCTCCATACAATGTAAATTGAGATATTAATAAAAGTTCTCCTTTTACATCTTGAATTGAAAGATTCATTTTTTTATTTTCATCCTCAAATATTCTTAAGTTTATTAATTTTTTTGATAAATAATCTGCTTCTTTTTTTGTATCATTTTCATTTATTCCAACTAAAACCATATATCCTTTTTCAATTTTACCTACTATCTTTTCTTCTACTTTTACATTTGCATTTTTTACTCTTTGAACAATTAATTTCATATTTCCATCCATTCCTTTTTATATAATTTTATCACGAAATAATAAATATAACAATTTCTTTTCTAATATTTTTATATAATTTTAAAAAACCAAATTGTTAGACATTTGTCTAACAATTTGGTTTAACTTTTTATTGTCTTTTCTCTTACACACTATATAACTATCTATATCAATACCTAGATATTATAAATATAAGATTGAACGGAAAGCTACAGTTGTTGTAGCACTGGTTGTAGAATCGATAACACTACGACTACAAGTATAACGATCTTGATCACTTCCAGTACTATACCAACCTCCCATACCAACACAAGGGAATTGAGTACGTGAATATGTCTCAGTAGTCCACTCTCTTTCATTTCCTGCCATATCATATATATTACATTGTTTATCTACTTCATTTGTTGCTTCTAATAAGTTGCTTCCTGTTGTTGCAATTTTACCTGTTGTTGATTTTCCTGTTGTTCTTGAATAAGTTGTACTATTTGTTGCTGTTCCACAATTTTGTATAAATACTATTGCTGTAGTCCATGCATAACTATTTACTAAATCACTATTTACTCCTGTATACATATTTTGACATACTGTTGCTGCATTTGATTGTGTTATTTCATTCCATACTCCTTTTCCTTTTTGTGATAATGGTTTAACACTTCCATTTACTGCTGTTTTTGTTCCTAAACTACTATTATGTGTTGTTCCACTTATTCCAGCCTCATATCTTGCTATATAATATCCTCCATTTTCATTTGCACTTGATATAAATGCCTGTATATCCTTTGCATGTGTATTTCCTGTTGTCTCATTTTTTAATCCTTCTGTTTGGTAATAAGTTGAACTTGATGTTTCTTTTAATTGATCTGATGGTCCTGTTTTTGTTAAACTTGTATTTATTGTTCCATTTGTATTAAATACATATCTCTTTAATTCTATTGTTTTTGCATTTGCTTCTGTCTTTGCTTCATCTGTATAAACTTTTCCAACTGGAACCCATACATATTCATTTCCACTACTATCACTTATTACTAATCCATCTTTTATTTCTTCAGTACTATTTGATACAGTAAATCCTGCAGGTATTATTGCTGTATTTTTTCCATCTGTATATTTGCTCTTTACAAGTGCTGTATCTCCTACATCTATAGTTGGTAAATCTAAATATAATATTGGTCTGAAACCTACGTTATAATCTACATGAGTTTCTCTATCCATAACACTACGACTTGCACTGTTATAGTAATCACTATCAAAATAGCTTCCTCTACCAACACAAGAGAATTCAGAACGTGAATAAGTCTCAGTACTCCATTCTCTTACATTTCCTGCCATATCAAATATATTACATTGTTTATCTACTTCACCAGTCATTTGTAATTTGTTATTTGCTGTTGTACTAATACTACCTGTAGTAGATTTTCCTATCATATTTGGATAGTTTGAATCTGTTCCGAAATTTTTCATAAATAATATTGCTGTACCCCATGCATAACTATTTACCAAATCACTATTTACTCCATCATACATATTTTGACATACATTTGCTGCATTTGGTTGAGTTATGTAATTCCATGCTCCTTTTCCAGCTTTTGATAAAGGTTTAACACTTCCATCTACCGCTGTTTTTGTACTTAATTGGTCATTACTTGTTGTTCCATTTATTCCTGCTTCATATCTTGCTAAATAATATCCACCATTATAATTTGCACTTGTTATAAATGCCTCTATATCTTTTGCATGTGCATTTATTGTTGTTTCATTTTTTAATCCTTCTGTATAATAATAGCTATCACTTGTTGATGTTTTTAATTGTTCACCTGGATTTGTTTTTGTTAAACTTGTACTTACTGAACCGTCAGCACTATATACATATCTCTTTAAATCTATTGTTTTCGCATTTGCTTCAGTTTTGTTTGTATCTGTGTAAACCTTTCCAACAGGTATCCATACAAATTCATTTCCATCATCATCTCTTATTACTAATCCATCTGTTATTTCGTCTTCATTAGGGTTATTTGATACTGTAAATCCTGGTGGAATAATTGCATCATTTATTCCATCTGTATATTTACTAGGCTCTAAAGCCTTTTCTCCTGCGTCTATTGTTGGCATTACTCTTTTTATTGTCTTACTTGCTGATGCATTACCATTTCCAGCTAAATCTGTACATTTATTTGCATCTACACTAACAGTTTGTGTACAAATTCTAGTATTTGTTACTACTAATGTAAATACTTTATTTGCTGTTGTTGCTTTAAATTCTCCTTTTGTACCATTTTTTACTATTATGTCATCTGCTGTAAATGTATTGCTTGCTAATGTTTCATTCCATGTAAATGTATATGTTATGCTTCTTTCACCTGTTGTATCTCCAGTATTTGTTGTTATTGTACATGTAGGTGCTGTTGTATCTACTGTTACTGTTTTAGTCGCTTTTTTATTTCCATTTCCTACTGCATCTGTACATTTACCTGCATCTACTGTTATAGTTTGTGTACATGTTCCTGTGTTTGTTACTACTAATGTATATTTTTTATTTGCTGTTACTGTAGTAAATGTTCCTTTTGTTCCATTTGTTACTGTTATATCATCTACTGTAAATGTATTGTTTGCTAATGTCTCACTCCATTCAAATGTATATGTTATGCTACTTGCAGTTGTTGGATTTGCACTTGGATTTGCTGTTATTGTACATGTTGGTGCTGTTCTATCTACTGTTACACTCTTACTTGCTGCTGTATTATTATTTCCTGCTGCATCTGTACATTTACTTGCTGCTACACTTACAGTTTGTGTACAACTTCCACTATTTGTTACTACTAATGTATATTTTTTATTTGCTGTTACTGTATTAAATACTCCTTTTGTTC
>CAMNPT010000034.1 GCA_946548575.1 uncultured Clostridium sp.
TAAAATAGGGAAGGAAAGAACGTCCCTAAATCCCCTTCAGCCCTACAAATATAAAGCTAGGCGAAAACCAAGGCCACCATCGTTGGAATTGCCGGGATTGTGGTCGAAGCGATAAGAAGCTGGAGCGTTAGACCCATTGCGGCCGTAAACGCCACCCCTGTGAACTCTGAAAGAAGTGCCAAAAGCCTCCATTGTCCATTCCCAAACATTTCCTGCTAGGTCATATATATTTTTTACTGCAAATAATCCTGTATTTCCTGGTTTTCCATATGTTGATGAAACATCATAATAATTTCCATTTCCTGTTGAATTTGCTACAAATGAATTTGTTTTATCACAATCTCCTGTTTTATATGCCGGATCAATCCAAGCCATTATTGCATCCCATTCTACTCCATATATTAATGTACTAGTTACTTCATATCCTGTTTTGTTTTTATACATTTGCTGTGATTTATATACTGCACCACTTGTTCCAATGTCACTCATTGATGTTCCCCAAGGTATCTTGTTCCATACTGATTTTCCTTGTTTACTCTCTACAGTTCCACTATTATTTGATGCCTCATATCTTGCTACATAAAAACCTTTATTAGTTGTTACACTATTATACATTGCTGTATATTCAGAAGATTCATCTTCATATCCACTTGCAAATGGCTCTGTTGCCTTTCCTCCTGATACATAGGTTTGTAGTGAACCATTACAATAACCATCATGTCTTATAAATTCACTTGCCGTTGGAACTGGCACCCATACAAATTGGTTATATAATGTTTGCACAGTATATACATCTCCTGTTTTTGCTGTCCAATTAACACTTGCTACTTCACTTTCTGGTATGTCATATATTACTAATCCATTTGCTATTGTTTTTTCTCCCTCTGCATTTGATACTGTAAATCCTTTTGGTATTATTGCTGTATCAGTTCCATCTGTATATTCACTCTTCTCTGTTGCTCTTTGACCAGCTACTATTGTTGGTAAAGGTACTTTATTTTCAACACTTCCCTCTCCACTAATTGTAACTGTATATCCATCCACTGTTACATCTGCTGGTAAACTACTTATAGGCAAGCCTTGTATTCCTGCTATATGTCCTAAATTTGTATTTAACTGACTTATATCTATTTTTCCATCAGTTCCATAACTTCCGTAACACTTCTAACTTTACTTTTTCTTTTGCACCTTTTTCTTGTGTTGTTGTCTTTGCATCACTTGCCTTTGTTAACAAACCATTCTCCCCTGTTAACATAGATATACTTATCCCAGCTAAAATCAACAGGACAATTATAGTTATGACAAGGGCTATTAGAGTTATACCTTTATTAGCATGTTTTAATCTTTTCATAAAATTTTGTTTCATCAAAATTTCTCCTTTCTATTCTTTTGTAAAACCTTATATTTTGTATTTTTACTTTTACTATTATCTACTTCAAAAATAGCTAATAATTTATATTAATATTATAAATAAAAACATCCTGTTTTGCAAGATGTTTTTTAAAAAAATTGGGGATTTGGGGACGTTCTTTTTTTCCCTTTTTTAGGGATTTCGGGACACTCCTTATCTATTTGGCACTATTCTTCTTGGGAGATGGTGTCATTATTTTTTTATTTATGATTGATTGGAGTGAAAATTAGAAATTGTTAATTATTAAAATGAGGGATGTTCAGGGCAAAAGTATTATATTATTTTTTATTTCATTACTTGGCTCCCTTCATACGCTAAGAAGTTGTTATATTAGAAAATGCGCCGCTTTCACTCAGACCCTTTCGTACCTCAAGTGCCGTGAACATCCCTCATTTTCTAATATAACAACTTCTAAAGCTTTTCCGGTCGCATTCGTAATTGCATGCAAAATAATATAATACATTTTGAGCATGAAAGAGGCTCAATCAAATTGAACCCATCCCATTGATTGAATCTTATTTTTTATCTTATTATACAAATAATTAAAAAAATAATTACTTTAACCATACTATCAAAGAAAAATTTATAATTCATTGCTTTAATTCCAAAAGAATTTATATAATCAAAACCATTAACCAATTTATCAATTTCATCTTTCGTAGAAATCTTTACATCTTCAAGATAATCTCTTGCTAAATATTTCGCCTTTATCATAGCATCATTTTCTAAAAACAATCTAACAGTACAATATACCATACTTAACAAAAGCAATATCGCCAGAAACATCATCTTATTTGGTAATATTTTTAAAATAGCAAGTATACATATACATACAAAATATAATAAATATATATTTGAAAAAATAAAATTAAATATTAAGAGTTTTCTATCTTGAATTGAATGTAAACATTCATGTGCTATTGTTTGTATTCTTGTATATGTATTTGATATATTTGCAATTATAATTTTATTTGTAATTGCAATATATAAGCTTGCCTCCCCATTTGAATTTTCTTCTATTTCTATATTTTCGTTGTTTAATTTTTTTAAATAATATTTGCATATATTTAAATTAGATGGATACTTCTTAGCGATTCCATCTAATTCCTCATTATCTGCAATATGTTTTAATTTTTTTATATTGTATTCAAATACAATTCCTAAAAAAAATGTAAAAACTAATGTTATTATTGCTATTATTATAAATTCCATTTTATAATTCCTTATAAAAATATATTATTGCATAACATCTTTTATTGCTTCTCCTATAATTTTATTTACATCTGCAATAAGTATGTTAAATTTTGTTTCTGCTTCAAAAAATTTTTTAGCAACTTCATTTTGTACTAATTCCGCATATAATTCTTGTACCTTTTTATATTTCTCATCATCTTGTTTTCCTGTTTGCATCATTTCAATCTGAACTTCATATCTTTGTTTTTCAAAGTCTGACATTTTAATCTTTAGTTCTGTATTTAAATCTAATGCTTGTTTTGCCATTTTATAATTTGCATATTCTTCTGATTGTTTTATTTCTCCTGCAAGTTTATTTGCTGTATCATATACGTTCATTTTTTACATCCTTTCATTATTATTGATTTGTTGTTGATGCTGTTGTATCTCCTTCTAATGTTATAACAGTTGATTTTGGACAAATATTAACAAATGTATTACCATCATTTACATTAATTACATTTCCATTTAAATCTTGATATACAGTTTTTTCATTTCTAGCATTTTTTATACATTTAATCTTAATTGCTTTTCCATTTGTTATATAATATCCATCAAATGTTCCAATATTATATAATCCTTGTCTACCTTTATTTTCACTATCTGATAATGTATAATTATCACATAATGTTACAATTATATTTTTTGTAGTTATTGGCTTTCCTGTTATCCAATCATTTTGAGCAATTCCTCTTGCATATCTTGCATAAGTTTTTGTTTCTTTATTATATACATATTTAACTGTTTGAAGTTTTGAATGTGGAATTGTAACACTTAATGCATCTTCTCCTTCTTCCAAATTCACTTCATCTGTCACATAATTTAATACACTGGTTTCTGAAGATGTTGTTCTATATTTTTTATTTTGTGCTGATTTTAATAATTTATCTGTACTTGTTAATGCATTATGTGGTGCTGCTTTTTCTTTTACACGCCAGAATGTACTTCCATCTTCTGCTATTCCATTTATGTCATTTATGCCGAATTTTTTCAAATCAGATTGTGCTTGTGGACTTTGTCCAAAATGGACATATATAGCATCATTTTCCATTGCATAGTCTATAAAATAATGTCTTGCACTTCTTACAGGTCCAATTTTATCAACATTCTGACCTTTAAATAATGCCATTAATCTTGTTTCATTTCCTTCAACTATTATTTCATATACCATATATGCTTTTTGCAAACCAACTTGTGGCCAAGCATCTTTATGGTTATCTATCATTACGGCAATTGGCCTATCATTTCCACTAAATGTTTGTACTGTTTTTTCTTCAACTACTGGTTCTTCTTTTTCTTCTACTGCAAATTCCTCTGTATTTGCTTCCTCTTTTTCTCCTAATATTTTATATGCAGCAACTCCTCCACCTATAGCCATTAAAATCACTAGGATTACAATTAAAACTTTCGCTCCACCTTTTTCCATAGTATACCTCCTTTATTTTCTTATAATTTGTAAATCATTAAGTATTTTTTCTTCTTTTGGTCTCATTAATTTTTTGTCCTCTTCTTTAATATGATCATACCCCATTAGATGATAAAATCCATGTACAACCATATAACTTAATTCTCTTTCAAAACTGTGTCCATATTCTATTGCCTGTTCTTTCACTTTTTCAATAGATATAATTATATCTCCTAACATATCTTCATATTCAAAGTCTTTTTCTTTTATTTTTTTATTAAGTTCTTCTTTTTCAAACATAGGAAAAGAAAGCACATCTGTTGCTTTGTCTATATTCCTATATTGTTTGTTTATTTTTCTAATATTATCAGGGTTAGTTAATGTTACACTAATTGATAATTTTGAGTTTTCTAGCCCTTCTTCTTCAAAACATTTTTTTAGTACTGTATTTATTATTTGTTCGTTTATTTTATTTTCTTCAATATCCTTATAAATGATTTCAAACATATATTATACTTCCTTGATTTTTATGTAATTTTTATCTGATTTATATGAATTTTTTATCTGCCTTATTGCCCCATAATCTAATAATTTTCTTTTATAATAAGTTAAAAGTTTAGTATAGTCTGTTTTTCCTTGATGTAATTTTTGTATATCATTTTTTATAAATAATATTTCTTTTTGTTTTACATATTCAATAAAATTTGTTTCTTTTAATGTTGTTATTTCCTTATATTTATTCCAGAATTTTTTGTATTCCTCTCTATCTTTTGGTGATTCCCAATATACCTTTGTTGATAATAATTTGATATTGTAATCTTCTATTAAATTAATTAACATTGAATATGCTTTTTCTCTTTTTGTTGCAATTTTTGTATCTTGAACTAAACTTCTTGCATCTTTTAGTAATTTTTCATAACATTGTTCTGCAACAATTAATGGTAAACTATGAGTAAATAACTTTCTACTAATTCCAAGTAAAACCATATTTTTTTCTATAGTATCTTTTGTATCTAATTTTCCTACTGCATAAGTTTCATATTTCTCATATTCGGAAACAATACTTTTTAAATTATTATCTTGAGCAATTTCCATTTTTAAAGATAATATATTTTTTATATATTCCTCTAATGTATAAAATATTTTAGTATAAATCCACTCTTTTGTACTGTCATAAATATTCATTGTATCTGCAACTTTAATTGAATAATTTTTTAATATTGCTTTATATAATGAATCCATTTTTGAAATGTAAAAAGCTTGGTATCTTTCAACTAATTTTTTCTTTTCATTTAATTTTACACCTTCATAATCAAGTTCAATTAAATACTTTTGCTTTCTATATTTATATTCTAAATATTCGTTTTCTTTTAAGCTTGTAACCTCATAATATTTTGACATTGCATTTTTTTCGAAATCTGAAGCTGTTCCATTTTTTACTTTTTTATATATAGAATCCATTACATATTTATCTAAAGAATCTAAATATGCTTCATAAACCGTATCATATTTTTTTTCTAAAGCTTCTTTATCATAATTTTCTGTATCATTATTATAACTTTCAAATGCTTTTATTAAATTGTTTCTTTTTCTTGAAATTAACATTCCATTAATTCCTATTTTTGTAGGTATTAATATTTTTGTTAATGTTTTTGTTAACTTATTAAAAAATGTAGTGTCTGCTCCAGTTATCTTAAGACTTTTTTCTTCCATTTAATTCACTCCGTTCTCTCAAAACACAATTTTCTCATTAGTCCCTATGTTTTCTAGCACCTCATATGTAACATAAATATCAACTCCATCTTCTGATTCATATGTGTTAATATTCTTATTTACAATATTATTTTTATTTTCAATTTCTTCATCTAACTGATTTTGAAGTTCCTCTATTCCTGCATTTTTTGCTTCATCTATATTATAATTTTTATTTATTTCTTCTAATTCATTATAAGTTGTTTTTACAAATGAAATTGGTAAATAAAAATCTGAAAATATTTTTATCTTATTTTCTGTTTCTATTGTATCATAAATTTTAAATTTTGAAAGCTTTTTTGTAAAATTTATTTGAAAATTATTAATTTTAATTGAATATTTTTTTTCTTCATTTCCTGTTTTTACTTTTTCTTTGAAATTATATAACACTTTTTTGTTTTTTGTATACCATACTTTTGCTTGTATATCACCTTTTGCATGTACATATCTAACACCAGTAAACTTTCCTTCCATCCAACCATTAATTAATACATCTCCTTCTTTTACTGTATCTCCAATTTTAACATTTGCGGTTCCGACTTAATGCATTAATCTTTGTTATAACACCTGTTTTATCTGATATTATACTACAGTATTCATTTTCATCTATAATTTCAGGCTTTTGATCTGCCTTAACAACTTTAACTATTGCATTAGTTCCTTTTAGTTCAATTCCCATCCATGCAATATCTTTCCTTTTTAGTCTTATTTTATTAATAATATCTTTAGTATCTATTTTTGATTTTAAAGTTCCTTGTTTTAATCCCACTTCTTCTAAATCTTGTATTAACTTTTCCGTTTTTTGTTCATTTTCTTCTATAATATCAACATTCCATATAAAATTTGTGGATATTATTATTATTGAAACTAAGATAAATAATAATATTAAAAAAATTTTTCTTTTCTTATATCTATGAATTAAAAATGGTATTCCTCTTCTTTTTTTAATTTTCACTTTACATCTTGTCTTTTTTGCAATTCTACATATTTTTTTAAAATCTTGTATTCTTACATTTAAAAACAATACAATATCTTTATTTCTTTTTAAATTCCATATTGTTATATTTTCTGTTTTGCATATATTAATAAATCTTTCTATATAATAACCTTCTACAGAAACCCTTACATATCCTAAAAGATAACTTAACAATATCTTTATCAACATTTATATATACTCCTTTAATTATCATCTATGGCTCTTTCGATTTCCATACTTTCTATTTTTCCTTTTACTTTAATATCATCATCTGTCATATTTTCTAAGCTTAAATTATAGCCATTTATACCAACAATACCTATATGTGTATTTATTCTAACAAAGAAATCTTCATATTCTAAAATTCCTTTAAAGTTTTCAATAACCATTTCTTCAAATCCTGTAATTGTAATTTTAGGAACATTAGAATACACCTCTTTTGGTAGTTCTAACATTCTATCTATTCTATTATTAATCTTAATATTTTTTCTTTTCATTTATTTCCCCTCTTATTTTTCAAACTCATCAAGTGATTTAAATTCGTATCCCATTTCTTTTGCTTCTTTTATAATATTATCTAATATATTAGTATTTGTTTTTGAATTACCGTGTAACAGCATTATTTCACCATTATGTAGATTTTTTAGTATTTTTTCTTTTGCTTTTATTTCATCTGGTTGTTTATTTTCATTCCAATCTTCATAAGCGAATGACCACATTACTGTTTTATAACTTAATGAATTTGTTACTACTATAGTTCTTTCACTAAATTCACCTTTTGGAGGACGTATGTATTTCATTTCATAATTAAATTTTTCATATATTGTTTTATGTAGATTCATGACTTCTGAATTTATTTCCTCTTCTGATAAATCTGGCATACTTTTATGATTTACAGTATGGTTTCCTCAAACTTTAAGTCCAGTATTATATAAATTTTAAACCAATACTGAACTTAAAGTTTGGTTTTCTATTTTATGTATTTTGAAAATTTAAATTTTATATATATATTCTTCTCACTATCAAATTCTATTCTTTCTATTAGTTTGTTATACATTTCACTTGTTGGATTGCTAAAATTTAAAATTTCCTCTACAGATTTTATTATTTCCTCAATATCAACTTTTTCTATTTTTTCTTTGAGCTTCTTGATTTTTAATTCTATACTTTTTATATTTTCATTTATTTTTTCTTTTTCTTCTGTTTCTTGATTATAAATAACTTTAAAATCCTCTTCTGTAATTATTCTTTGAACTTTATCTTTGTATATTTCCTTTAAAATATTATTAATATTTTCAAATTCATTTTCGTACTTTTTTAGTTTTTCTTCTAATTTACTTATTTTTTTGTTTATTTCTATTTGTGATTGTCTATAAATCTCCTTTAATTCTTCTTTAGAAAAAATAATTTTTTCTAATTCAGTTTTAAGCACCTTTTTTACTTCGTCTTCAATATAATCTGCTCTTATTAATTTACATCTACATTTTTGTTTTGAAACATTACTCTTAGAACAGATAAAATAATTTACTCTCCATATCTTTCCACTTTTCCTTTTTTCTGTTCTACATCTTAAAGTAGCAATACCGCTTGCACTCTTTGCAAAATACTAAACCTTTAAGAGGATGATCATATTTTCTAGATTTTGTTATATGTCTACTTTTTATTCTTTCTTGAGCTTTGTTCCAAGTAATAATATCTATAATAGGGTCGTGCATATTTTCAACTATAATGTATTCTTCTGGCTTTGTTGATCTTACCTTTGCTATTTTGTGACTTACTTTTTGTGATTTTCTTCCCACTACATTTCCAATATATACTTGATTCTTCAGCATTTCTCCAATTTGAGTTCTAAGCCATAAATATTTTCCATCTTTATTACTACTTTTCCTTTTCATAAATGATGGTATTTTTAGATAAATGCAAGGCGCAAGAATTTCTCTTTTATTTAATTCATCTGCTATTTGTGCTGGTGTTTTTCCCTTATTTACATACATATCAAATATTTCTTTTACAATGTCCGCTGCATATTCATCTATAATCAAATGATTTTTTATAATTTCATCTTTTTTATAACCATATGGTGCTATTCCTCCTTGAAATTCACCTTTTTCTATTTTTCTAAATTTTACACTTTTTATTTTATTTGAAATATCTTGTGCATAATAATCATTAAAACTTAATTTAAATGTTAAAAA
This sequence comes from uncultured Clostridium sp., assembly GCA_946548575.1. GTDB lineage: Bacteria > Bacillota > Clostridia > TANB77 > CAG-508 > CAG-269. The sequence goes on from CAMNPT010000034.1 coordinate 8,973, forward strand.
CTGAAGTCCATCTGGTCTTAAAGTATCTACATTATCACCGAATAGCAATATATCTTATCGAATTTGAAGGGAAATATCTTTCTAAGTAATATCCAGTATCTATATGATCTCTTCCAAATCTTGATAAATCCTTTGTTATTATACAATTTATTTTTCCATCTTCTATATCTTTTAACATTTCTTGAAATCCAGGTCTATTAAAATTTGTTCCCGTAAATCCATCATCAGCATATTCTTTTATTTCTTCCAAATCTCCATGTTCTTTGATATAGTTATCTATAATATCTCTTTGATTCTCAATACTTTCACTTTCTCGATCATCTCCATCATCTCTTGATAATCTCATATATTTTGCAACTTTATATTTTTCTTTTTTCATGTTTTAGGCACCCCCTTTTATTTTATTGCTTAAATATTTTCATAAATTCTTGCTTTAATATTTCCTCTAATATTAACTTTAAATTTTCTTCTCCAAACTGTATTTTCGTATCAACATTTTGTCCTTCCATATAGCTTACCTCCTAGTTTTTTATTTAATACTATGAGGTTAAATATAAAAAAATAACTAAAGATTTAATTACAAATCTTTAGTTATTTATATTTTATCTATCATATTGATAATAATATAAAATACTTTTGTCTACATCATATACACCAAATGAAACTGCATAGTACATAGTGTTTATCACTTCTTGTATACTATGTTTGTCTTCTGCTCCATTACTTCTATTAGTAAATATCCAATATTTATTTTCTATATAAGGAATTTTATTATATATATCTTCTCTTGTGTAAAATTTTAATCTTTCTTCAACTACCTCATCTATTTCTCCTTTTATCCAATTTCCATTATGCTCTATATCTTCTAAAATTCTTTTAGATTGTCCTTTTGATAGATACATTTTTTCTAGTTTCTCGTAATCAAAAAAATCATTATAAGATAATGTAGTCACATCTCTTTTGCAAAATATTGGTATAACAAATTCAAGTCCTTTATATGTTGTATCTATTTCAACAAATAAATCCCAAGTAATTGCTAAACTTACAAGAATAGTAAATACTATAATTAAAGCAATTAGTATTTTCTTTTTCATACTAAATCACCTCAAATCCTTCTATACTAAACTTAATATCTATATCATATTCTTTCATAACACCACTATATACTGAAAAGCTTGCTAAATTGTATAATGTGCTAGATAATAAGCTTTTAGCTACACTAGATGTATCATTATAATATTGACTTGGTAATTTAGGTTGAGAATAATCATACTTATCATGCAATTTTATTTCTAGATTCCATTTATCATTAATTTTTTTACCATTAATATATAAGTCTGCACTATGTATTGCAAAATATAAATCTTTATCATTAAAATTCATTGGAAAACTTTTATCTTGTAAACTATCAAATATAAATTCATCACATTCTTTTCCATATTTTTTAACTATATTGTTAATATTACTTTTAAATGATTCATCTTCTAATATTTCTTGTACTACTTTTCCTTCTGTTATTACTAAATCATCTGGATTTTCCTCTAATGAATGTTGCAAAAATTCAGCCGATATGGGAAATTCAGCATACCTTCCACCTGTTTCTATTACTGTTTGCCAAAATGCATATTGCATTGCTTTAAAAGTGTTTTTTTCATATTGTTTCTTATTTTTTCCCATATTAAATATAAAACTAAGACTAGTAATTATTGTTTTTATACTATCTTCATCTGCAAAATTTCCTTTGCTTATCTTATCAATCACACCTTGGAATTTTGTTACCTTTTTATACAAGTCATATGCTTGTTTTAAGCTCATATTTTTTGCACTTTTAGGTTCTTCATCTTTTTTTATTTGATTTATATTTTGTATATCATTATTAATTTGCTTTTTTATTGAATTGTAATTTCCATAAGGTATTCTATTTAAGTATTGATATGTTAAATATCTATCTGTAAGCCATATTTTTTGATTTTTATTAATGGAATTTATATTATTTAATGTCATGATGTTTTTATATAATGTTTCTTCTCTAAGCTTTACCTGTCTTGGCATTTTTAAGTCTAATAAAGAATATATATTTCTTACACAGCCATTTCCAAAAACATTATTTGAAACTTTCATATCTCTTTTACATAACAAACATTCATGCATATTTAATTCCTTCTTTCATATTAACTACATTTTGCATTTATATCCATATATTACAACAAATATTTTATATTTTTCAAAAAATAATTAACAGTAAAACTTAAGTTCAAAGCCAGGGAAGTGTTTTTTCCAAATTGATACTATGAAAAAATAGTTATTAGATATTACTTCTAATATTTCTCTCAAATCTTTTTCTGGAATTTTGCTATTATTATTAGCAACTATACAGCCTCCTGCTTTTGTAAGCCAAACTTTTGTTGAATTTGCTACAGGCTTTCCCTTTGATATATGCACGTGAATTGGTTCAAAATTTTCGTTTGACCAAAAATATATTTTATATCCGCATTATTTCTAATAAATTAGGCAATTTTTATTCCTCCATTTCTTGCCCATCTATAAAAATTATGAGCTCCACGTTCTACAACTGTTTTAAAAATTGCTATTTCTTCTTCTGTATAATTTCCTTCTTTATACAATATTTTATAACTTGGAAGTTCGAATCTAACACTATCAAACCCATCTTCTGTTGGTCTTTCAAAATGAATTTGTATGGTTTCTTCGCCTTTATCATTTTTTATAATTCCTGAAAATACAACTTCTGTTCCATCACTATATTTACAAAATGGATACATTACTAAATCACACTCCTTTATTATCATATAGTTAGTATATCATAAATTTTTATAAATTACTATACTTCTATGCAAAAAATAACAGACTATAACAACCGTTGCTTATTATAGTCTGCTATTTTTGTAAAAAGATTATATTATTCTTTAATTAGTATAACACCTTTTCTTAAGTATTGTAAATACATTTTATATGGTACATCTAGATAGGTGGTAATTGATTTCCTACAATATGTCCTTCTGATATCATTTGTTCAACCAAATTTGGTTGTGTATTAACAAAATGAGCTGTTATAAAAAATGTGGCACTCACTTTATTATTTTTTAATATTTCTAAAATTTTTGGAGTATAACCTGCTTCATATCCTTCATCAAATGTTAAATATATATATTTTTTTTCTTTATTTCCTAAAGTAATTCCATTATATTTTTCTAATATTTCTTTATTTTTACTACCAACATCAGGTTGTTCATGATTATCGTTTCTTTTGATTCCCCATTCTATCTTTTTTGTACTTAAATTTTCTACTATATTTGCACTTGTGGACACAGTATTTGTTTTACTTATAAACATAAATCCAGCAACAAAAATTACAAGAGCAATACCACCAAAAATCAAATTTTTCTTTTTTATAATTCCCCTCATAATTTCCCTCCTTATTTTATTTAATACTATGAATTAAAGAATAAAAAAATAACCAAAGTTTGTTACTTTGGTTATTTTATTAGTCCTTTTAGACTTCTATATTTTATAAATGAGATAATTCCAATAATCACAATAGCCATTATTGTAACTAACAATAATAATTTGTTTTCTCCTGCAAATGGAATTTTTTCAGATTTTACTGTACTACCTTGATTTTTTACTGTTTCTTTTGTTGTCATACTGTTAGTATTTTGTTTACCATAGCTATCATTACTACTGTTATCACTTTTTCTATTGTTATTATTGTTTTTACTGCTATTATCACTATTACTACTGTTATCATTGTTATTGCTGTTATCTCTATTACCACTATTATCATTGTTACTGCTGTTATCTCTATTACCACTATTATCATTGTTACTGCTGTTATCTCTATTGCTACTGTCATTATCTTGTTCTTCACTTGCTTTCAGAATATTTATAGGATATGTTACTATATTTCCATCATACGAAATAACTACTGTTTGTTGCCCTGCTTCCTGAGTACTAAATTGTTCTATTTTTGCTCCTTCAGACATTTCAATTATTTCGGGTTCACCATAATTATAATAGAATTTCACTTTACCATTACTTAAGTCAATTTCTTCTCCTTGCCTATATTCCGTTTTCGGACTTTGAACAATTTCTACTTTTTCAACTTTTAAGTTATCTACCAAAATTTTACACAATGCAGTTGCTTCTTTATAATTTGTTGTCTCTTCACTTATAACATTAATCGTAACCTCTCCAATATTATTACCTGACTTTAATGTAATAATATTATTATCAATACTCTCTACCGCAGCTATATTTTCATCAGTTGATTGTACTTCAATTTTTCCTCCACTTAAATTCTGTGTTACCTTTAATGTCCAGTCTCCAATTTTCTTATTGTCTTTTAATAAAAATATTGCTTCATTATTGTCGATTTGAACTTTTCCCATTGCTTTTTCTATTTTTATGTTTTGAGAACCTTCTTTAGTTTCGTATCCTTCTTTACTTACTTGGTAATATACTACTGTAGTTCCTGCATTTTTTCTTGTTGGACTTGAATCTAAATTATATTCTCCTTCATTAGTTCCATATTTTATAGTAGCGCCTTCACATGTTACTGTTATTCCATGGTCATTACCATCATATTCTCCTTCATATCCTTTTGCATCTACTATTAATTCTTTCTTTTTGATTATAATTTTTGCACTTATTGTTTGAGAAGTATTATGATTTTCATCTCCTGACACTCTTACGTAAACTGTTGTTTCTCCTTCATCTTTTCTTGTAGGTTTTTCTTCTTGCCAATTTTTGTTGTCTATACTATATTGAATTGTACCTCCGGCTTCCTCCTTCAACCTCTATTGTGTGATATTCTCCATCATATACATCTTCATATGATGTTATCTTTGGATTAACAGCTGATGTTTTTGTTATTACAATATTTTCTGAACCTTCTTTAGTTTCGTATCCTTCTTTACTTACTTGGTAATATACTACTGTAGTTCCTGCATTTTTTCTTGTTGGACTTGAGTCTAAATTATATTCTCCTTCATTAGTTCCATATTTTATAGTAGCGCCTTCGCATGTTACTGTTATTCCATGGTCATTACCATCATATTCTCCTTCATATCCTTTTACAATCACTTTTGGACCAACACTAGATATTGTTATATTTAAATTTCCACTTTTATCTTCATATTCACTATCTCCTGTTACATACCAATAAACCTTATAATTTCCTGCATTTGTTCCTGTTGGAATATCAGTAGTTCCTTGAGAATAGTTATCAGACTTTAATTCTGTATCTAAACTATAATATACTGTTCCTTTAGCATTACTTGTACTTAATAATCTTTGCTCTGATCCATTATAAATAAGTCCATCTATTGGTTTAACAACTATAGGATTCTCTGTCTTTGTATCATTTATATTTTTTACATTTTTTGTTTCAATGTGATCACCTAAACATGAATAAATTTTTAATTCACTTTTTGAATCATCATAAACTCCATATCCATTAGTAATATTAACATTATCAATAGAAAATGAATCAGAATCTATTAATATATTATTTTCTTGTGCAGTATATCCATTAGATAATGATACTTGAACAATTGGAATATTATTGTAATATACTCCATCACTACTTCCAACATTTAATACATTATCTTTAGTTGATATAGTAACATCTGCTGAAACATTTGATGTATTAAAACTATCTAATCCTGTATATATATATCTAGAATTCATATCATATGATGATGAAAATGCTCCTTCTATTGAATATGTATCAACAATTGAATTTCCATCCATAATGTTTAAACTATATCCTGTGGTATAAATATTTCCATCTGTATATGTTTTATTATCTTTCTTAACTACAACTGTATAGTCACTTGAAACATTACCTAAAATAGTTGCTATACTGCTATCATAAACTGTTATTTTTTTGCTATCATAATTTATATGATATTTATTTGATGTCAACGCTTGTTTTTTTCTAATTAAAACATTTTTTCCTTTATCTATAAGAACATAATTTTCATCGGCAGAAATATATACTCCCATATCACTTATTCTATTTAAATTTTTAGTAATGTCAATCCATTTATTGTTAATACTATCAAAAAACTGATAATTGTTTTTCATTGTTATATCCATGAATTGATATAATCCTCTGATTTTTTGAGTAGATTCTGTAGAATAATAAGCTGCTGCATTCGAGTAATTACTTTCACGAAATGGATCTGTATTAACAATCATAATAGTATTATCATCAAACACACTAACTAATGCATATGATGTATTTCCAGTAGCATATCCTTCTGTTGTATCTCCCTTATATTCTCTTGAACGAATTTTTCCAACCTGCTCCTTCTTGTTTTCATATTCTATATATTCTATATTAGGATTAGTTCCATTTTCTTCATTATTATTATACACATATACTGCTCTTATATCTTTATAAAATAATTCTCTTCCAACATTTATCGCCCATTTATTTATATTTTTTACATAGTTATAAATATTTGTTGGTTTCTTATTAACATCAAGTAGTCCTGTAACAATTCCAAGAGAAGAATCATCAGTTACTGTAGCATATGTAAAATATGAAGTCATTTTTGTTCCAAAAGCTAAACTTGCACTTACTTGATATGAAATATCCTGTTCTGCAATCCTATAATTTGCATGCGCTGTTACTAAATTTATATTATTAGTAATTAGATTTCTATATCCATCTTTCTTTTCTCCTAAATAAATATTATCCAATATTTTTAAATTATCATAGTATAAATCTACATTATTTGATCCTGAAGTCCTTTTTATATATTGAGGATAATGATCTACACTTAAATATTTCATTTTAGAATTTATTGCATCATATAAATAACTATTATAATTTGTAATATTAAATAATCTTTTATATTCATTTACTGCTGACGAAGTATATGGTTCAGGAAATAAATTTACATAACAAGATCTTGTTGGGTCTAACTCATATAACTGATTAATTGCTTTTTTTACAGCCCCTAAATCTTTGACAGATGGTGTATTTGAATCATAATAAGGCTCATCACAAATATCATATCCAACGACATTTGAAAAAGCTCCATAAAAATCAGCAGCATCTTTTAAACTAGCTTGAGCTTTACTATCTTCATTAGTGCTATAATATGAAATTCCATTAGAAATTCTATAGTCAAAAACCATTACCTTAAGATTATATTTTTTTAAATAATTAATAGCATTAGTCATTGCTTCTTTAACATTATCTGGTTGCCAACGAATATTCCCAGAAGGTCTTAATGGTACAAGTGTAAAACCTGCATCTGCAATCAATTTTGCTTGTTCATCTGTCATCTCATCAGCATAAACTCCATAAAAATACGTTATATCATAATTATTTGATGCAATTATACCACTTCCTACACCTTCTGAAATTTTTGATGTATTATGATATCCTTGTATTTTTTTATTTTTAACCTCTGTATTATTATTTTTTAATAAACAAAAACAAAATGATAAAATTACAAATATTATTAGGCATATACTAATAATTCGTTTCTTATTCTTATTTTTCATTTTTTCCTCCAAAATATATCTTCCTTAACATTTTAACATTATTAAAATTTAATTTCAATACTATAGAATAAATATTTTTTTACATCGTTATAAAATGTACTTATTTGTAGCATTATCTCATTTTTACAATATTTTCTTTTAATTAATTTCCTACCATATTTCTTTTTTATATCATTTGTTAATACAAATTTATTTTATATTAATTTTTTATCATATTCCTTTTAT
>CAMNPT010000035.1 GCA_946548575.1 uncultured Clostridium sp.
ATAATTTACAAATTCTTTTTGAATGAAATGAACGATTAAATAAAAAATAATGGAATACTACCCTGGCAAAACCACCTGCCAAGGAGTGTCCCCTAATCCCTAAAAGAGGGAAGGAAAGAACGTCCCCTAATCCCTCTTTAAAATATCCTGGTAATATCATTAAAAGTAACATATATAGACAAAGCAATTAGAAATGAAAAACCAATTAATTGAACATTAATTTCTGTTTTTTCATCTAGTGGTTTTTTCCTTATTGCTTCTATTATTAACAATACGATTTTTCCCCCATCTAAAGCTGGTATTGGTAATAGATTTGTTACGCCTAATGACATTGATATTGCTGATAACATATATATAAATTCTTTTATACCATTTGTTTTTGATACTATTTCAGAGATACCTACTGGTCCCATCATTTGGTCAACTCCAACTTGACCTATAACTAGTAATTTTAAACTTTCTATTACAGAACCTATAAATTCTTTGGTCATTAAAAATGCATTTTTTACACTTTCTCCTATTCCCTGAAATTGTCCTGAAGTTGCAACTAATATAAAATATACTACTATTGCAAATAATATATTTACACTTGCACCTGCTAATACTATTGCAATTCTTTTAGGTATACTTGCTTTTGAAAAAGAACCTTCTTTATCAGATTTTTTTTCTTCACCTTCCATACTTACAAATCCACCTAATGGTATTAATCTAAGTGCATATTTTGTTTCTTTTCCTTGTTTAGTCCATATAGTTGGTCCAAATCCAATTGCAAATTCATTAACTGTTACATTGCACAATTTTGCTACACTAAAATGTCCAAACTCGTGTATAAATATTAAAAATCCTAACAAAAATATTATTTTTGTTGCAGAAATTATGAATGGTATCAAGCTTAGGTCCTCCTTATCTTTCACAATACATATTAGCTTGCTTTTTTATTTTTTCTTGAATATATTTTATTACATCTTCTGCTTCTTCTTTTTCTTTTTGCGATAAGTTTATAATTAATCCTTTTAAATATTCAATATCATCCATTACACCATTTTTTAAATAATTAATTCTATCTATTTTTCTTAATTCTTCTAGTTTTTGTCTACTAAATTTTCCCTCTTGATTTAAAGAAGAATATTCTTCTTTTGGATATAATGGATTATTACTTCTTGTAAATATTTTTATTTCTTTGACTAAACCAGATTCTTTTTGTTCTATATATTCTAATGTTTTTGGTAATCCATCATACATATCTTTATGAACTTGTTTACTTACTAGTCTTCCTTCATTTATTGTTTCTCTTAATTCACCATTTCTAATGGCCGTACTCATTAAGCTTCTTTCTTCTGAAGCTGCCATTACATGTACATATATATCATAATCCTTCCAAGTTTTCATTGTTTCAACTATTCTTGTATTTTTCATCGTTCCTTCGAAAATAAAATTATATCCATTATCTGATGCGAATTTCATTATTTTAGGAGTTATTATATTTGTTGCTGTTGCTGTAATATCTGTATAATGTTCAGGACAATTTTCTAATATTTCTTTTGCATAAGGGTAAAATTTTCTATATCCATCATCATCTATCACAACAATTCTTCTACCTGTATCTTTAAACTTTCTTTTGGCATCTGCGACTAATGAACTTTTACCCGCTCCTGCTTGACCTCCTAGAACTATTGCTACTTTATTTCCGCCATAATTTTTTTCAACTCTTTTGGAATCCGGTTCATAAAATGTACTATAAAAACTTTCTAAATACATATTATCAAATTGACTATATTCTTCTTTATTATATTTTTCAAAATTTTCTGGTATTGATATTGAATATTTTTTTATTGCTTCTTCTTTATTCATTTTTACATTCCCATTTTCTGTTTTAATTTTTCTCTTTGTTCTAATTCTCTATCATCAACAATTCTTTCATTTAATATTGAATTAAGTCTTTCTTCTATTGTGTCTTTCATTTTTTCTTCATCTTTTTTTCTATATTCTACTAAAGTTTCATAAGCTGTATTATATTCATTATTTTTATTATTAGAATCATAAACTAATTTTGGAGAGACTATATCTTCTCCTCTTGTAAATATTTGAATTCTGTCTGGCACTTTTGATTCTTCTATTATTTTTAAAGTCTTTGCAACTCCTTCATAGGAAAGATCATGAGTATCTACATTTGTAAATCTTCCATATCCTACTGTATTAACTTGTGCTTCATTTCTTTCAAATGCTGTAAGCAAACTTTCTTTTGGAGATGTTGCTATAACTCTAACAACTTTATTGTAGTTTTTTGGCATATTTTTCATAGTTTCTAAAACTTCTGTATTTTTCATTGTGCCTTCAAATATAAAATTATATCCTTTATCTATTGTTTCTTTAATAATTTTTTTTGCAATTGGATTAACTTCTTGTGCTGTTATATCATTATACCAAGTTGGATATTTTTTGACTATTTCTTCTCCTCTTGGATGTAACATTCTATAAGAATCTACATCTATAACTATAGAATCCATATTTTGTTTTTTAAATTCTTTTTTAGAATAAACATCTATTCCACCTTTTCCAGCACCTGTTTGCCCTCCAATTATAACAGCAGTTGGATTTTCATAAGTTTTTGCATTTTCAAATACAATTTTTCTAACATTTTGATACATTTCTTCGAATTGTTCTTCATTTAATTTATATTCTTTTTTTATTTCTTCAATATTCATATTTTTCTCCCTTATTTATATTCTAATACTTTATTAATAATTTCCCAATTACCTAAATATATTTCTTCCCTTTCTTTCAAATATGTATTTGCTAATTCTTTATTTCTACTTTTTATTGCTTCTGCTATTTTACTTGAAATAATTTCTAATGCTACATCAAATTTAACATTTTCTTTCATTTTAATTCCTCCTTATAAAAGTGTTAATAACACATAAGCAAATGGTGCTAAAAATATTAGACTATCTATCCTATCTAATAATCCCCCATGACCTGGTATCAGATTTCCAAAATCTTTTATTTCGACATATCTTTTTATACTAGATGCTGCAAAATCTCCAATCTGTCCAATTAAACTTAAGAATATTTCTATTACAATAATAATTAAATATGAATAATTTGTTCCCCAGTACATATTTGATAAATATGTATATATTAATGATAATATAACAGCTCCAATTGCTCCACCAATACAACCTTCTATTGATTTTTTTGGACTGACTTTACTAAATTTATGTTTTCCAAGGTGCTTACCCGTTATATACGCAAAAATATCTGTTCCCCAAGCTGCAATTATAGCATACCAAATAAGTATTTTTCCATTTTCTAGTCCATATATACATCCAAAAAATGAAATAAAAAACACTACATAAAATATTCCAAAAAAAGTATAAGATATATCTTTAAAATTTATTTTCATATCTGTTACTATTATATGCAGAAATAATATTGTTAATACTGAAGACATTCCTGTTGTAATAAATAAATTAAAGTATTCTTTTGTTATTAGATGAATCATACTAATAGATAAACAGCTAATATATCCTATCCATTTTACTGGCTTTGATATTTTTGAAACTGCATTTAGATATTCATGCATTGCAATTAACGCTATTAAAGCTAATATTATATCTATTATAAATTTATTCGAAAATAATAGTACAACAATTACTAATGGAATTCCGAATATTCCTGACATAATTCTTTTTACATCCATTTTTATTTCCTCTTTCCTAATTTGCTCCAAATTTTCTTGTTCTTTTTTGATAATCTATTATTGCTTTATCTAAATCTTCTTCTTCAAAATCTGGCCAATTTTTATCTATAAATATAAATTCTGAATAAACTAATTGCCAAGGTAAGAAATTACTTAAACGAATTTCTCCACTTGTTCTAATTAACAAATCCGGGTCTGGTTGACCTTTTGTATATAAACAATCTGATATCATTTTTTCATTTATATCATCTACTTTTATCTTTTTATTTTTTATATTATTAGCAATTTCCTTCATTGCATTTACTATTTCATCTCTTCCACCATAATTTAACGCGATATTAAATACTATTCCTGTGTTATTTTCTGTTCTTTCCATACATTTTTCTATACTTTTTTGCATTCTTTCTGGTAATCCAGCTATATTACCTATTATATTTACTTTGATATTTTCTGTGTCAGCTCTTTTTGAATAATCATCTAAATAACTTTGAAATAGAAACATTAAGCTACTAACTTCTTCTTCGGTCCTCTTCCAGTTTTCTGTTGAAAATGCATATACAGTTATATATTTTATCCCTATTTTATTTGCATATCTAACTATTTTTTCTAAGGTTTTTGCTCCTTCTTTATGTCCAAAACTAGCTGGTTTTCCTTTTGCTTTTGCCCATCTTCTATTTCCATCTAATATAATAGCTATATGTTTTGGCAAGTTTTCCTTATTAAATTCCATTATATCTCTCCTATTTATTGCGATTTTCTATATATAAAGCAAGTTCTCTTAAAAAATTTGCTTTTTCTCCATATTTATCTAATTCTACAATTGCTTCTTTGGTTAAATTACTTAATATTTCTTTTGCTCCTTCAAGACCATATTTAGATACATAAGTACACTTTTCTTGTTCTTTATCATTTCCTACAGGCTTACCTAGAATTTTTTCATCTCCTTCTTCTGAAAGAATATCATCTTTAATTTGAAAAGCTAACCCTATTTTTTCTGCATATCTGGTTAAACTTTCCATATCTTTTTCACTTGCTGTTGATAAAATAGCACCCATTCTAACACATAGCCTTAATAAAGCACCTGTTTTATTTTTATGTATATATTCTAAATAATCATTATTTATTCGTTTTCCTTCATATTCTGTATCAACATATTCTCCTGCAATCATTCTATCAACAGCACTTGAAAATTCTTTAAATACTATAAGTTTATTTTCCAATTCTTCTATTCTTGATTTTTTCAAATCATCTGCAATTACCATATATGCATTGTTTAATAAACCATCACCAGCTAAAATTGCAGTTGCTTCATTAAATTGTTTGTGATTTGTAGGCTTTCCATGTCTAAAATCATCATTATCAATTCCTGGTAAATCATCATGTATTAAAGAAAAATTATGTACCATTTCAATTGCAACAGCATAAGGCATTGCTTTTTCTATATCATTTTTAAAAATTTGATATGTTGCTAAAACTAGAATCGGTCTTAGACGTTTTCCTCCAGCCATCAAGCTATATTCCATTGAATTGTTTAATATTTTTTCTGGGCATTCTTGTTTTCTTAAATTCTTCTCTAATTCTTTATTTATTATCATTTGATAATCTTTTAATTTGTCTTTAAACTCCATTTTATTCTCCTATATAGACATTATTTCTTTTTCTTTTTTCTCCAATATAGAATCAATTTCTTCAACACTTTTATCTGTCATTTTTTGAATTTCATTTTCAGCTTGTTTTAATTCGTCTTCTGTTAGGTTTCCTTCTTTTTGTTCTGATTTTGCTTTTTCTATTCCTTCTCTTCTAATACTTCTAATGGCAACCTTTGCATCTTCTGCCATCTTTCTAATATCTTTTGCAATTTCTTTTCTTCTTTCTTCATTTAATTCAGGGAAAGATAGTCTTATTACTTTTCCATCATTATTTGGATTTATTCCAATATCAGAAGCCAAAATTGCTTTTTCAATTTCTTTTAAAACACTAGCATCCCATGGTTGTATAACAATCAATCTTGCCTCTGGTACAGATATCCCAGCTACTTGATTAATTGGTGTTTCAGTTCCATAATAATCTATTTTTACCTTGTTTAAAATTGCTGGATTTGCACGTCCTGCTCTAACTTCAGATAATTTTTCACTATATACACTAATAGTTTTTTCCATTTTTTCTTTTAAATTTTCATAATCCATTTTTACTCTCTCCTTTTTTATTTAACTATTGTTCCTATCTTTTCACCTTTAACAGCTCTAACAATATTCTCTGGGTCTGTAATTCCAAAAACTAATAAAGGCATGTTATTATCTCTGCACATTGCTGTTGCAGTAGAATCCATTACTTTTAAATCCTTTTCTAATACTTCCATATAAGAAATTTCTGTATATTTTTCTGCATTAGGATCAATTTTAGGATCTGCAGAATAAACCGCATCTATATTTTTTCCAAGTAATATAATATCTGCTTTTATTTCTGTTGCTCTTAATACAGCAGCTGTATCTGTTGTAAAATAAGGATGTCCTGTACCACACGCAAATATTACTACTCTACCTTTTCCTAAGTGTTTTTCTGCTTTTCTTTGTATAAATGGTTCTGCTATTTCTCTCATTTCTATTGCTGTTTGTACTCTAGAATAAATTCCTCTTGCCTCTAATGCATCTTGAAGTGCTAAACCATTCATTGCAGTTGCTAACATTCCCATATAATCTGCTGTTGTTCTTTCCATTTGATGACCATTTCTACCTCTCCAGAAATTACCTCCACCAACTACAATTGCTACTTCTACTCCCATTTGTACAACTTCTTTTATTTTATCACATATTTTCCCAACTGTTTCTACATTAACACCTGTCTTTTGTTCTCCTGCTAATACTTCTCCACTAAGTTTTAAAAGTACCCTTTTATATTTAGGTTCAGACATTTTCTCACTCTCCTTATATTTTTTCTAGGTGTATTTTATCATATATTTTCAAAAAATACACCCCTTAACTGAATTTTTTTATTTTTTCTTTAATTTCCTCAAAAAAATCCATTGGAATTAAATTCCAATGGATTTTTTATTACATAATTATTTTAATTGACTCATAACTTCTTCTGCAAAATTTTCTTCTTTCTTTTCTAGACCTTCACCCTTTTCAAATCTAGCAAACTCAACTACTTCGCTATTATTTTCTTTTAATAATTGAGAAATTTTCATATCAGGATTTTTTACAAAAGCTTGATCTAATAAACAAACTTCTCCAAAGAATTTTCCAATTCTTCCTTGAACGATTTTTTCAGCAATTGCTTCTGGTTTTCCTTCATTCATAGTTTGAGCTTTTAAAATTTCTTTTTCTTTTTCTAATCTATCAGCTGGAACTGATGCTTCATCTAAAAATTCAGGTCTTGCAGCTGCTATTTGCATACAAACATCTTTAGCAACTTCGTTTGTACCTTTTTTCATATTTACTAGAACTGCTATTTTTCCATCTCCATGGATATATTTTTCAACTAAACCTTCAGATTCAAATCTAGCAAATCTTCTGATATTCATATTTTCACCAATTGTTGCGATTTTTTCAACTAAAACTTCATTTACTGTTTTTCCTGGTTCTTCAATAGAATCTTGTGCTAATAATTCTTCAACATCTTTTGGATTTTTATCAACAACTTGTTTTGCAACATTCATAACAAATGTTTTAAACTCTTCATTTTTAGCAACGAAATCTGTTTCAGAATTAACTTCAACAACACTTCCTACTTTTCCATTTTCAGAAATATATGCTTCAACTAAACCTTCAGCTGCAATTCTTCCAGACTTTTTAGCTGCTTTAGCAATTCCTCTTTCTCTTAATAACTCAATTGCCTTTTCCATATCTCCGTCAGTTTCTGTTAAAACTTTTTTACAGTCCATCATTCCTGCGCCTGTTTTTTCTCTTAAATCTTTTACTAAACTTGCAGTAATCATTTTTTACCTCCTTCATATTTTATCCAACTTTTAGTTATTATTCTTCATTACTTTTTTCTTCAACTACTTGTTCCATAGTTTCAGCTTCTTCTTGAACTGGTTGTTCATCTTGAACATCCATATCTAAACTTTCACCTTGTTTACCTTCTATAACAGCATTTGCCATAACATCAGCTATTAATTTAACAGCTCTTATAGCATCATCATTTCCTGGTATTGGGTAATCTAATTCTTCAGGATTACAGTTTGTATCAACTAAACCTACAACTGGAATATCTAATTTTTTAGCCTCTAATATAGCAATTCTTTCTTTTTTAGGATCAACTAAGAAAATAACACCAGGTAACTCATTCATTTCTTTAATACCACCAAGGTTTCTTTCTAATTTTTCCATTTCTTTTTTTAGTAAAATTACTTCTTTTTTAGGTAATATTTCAAAAGTTCCATCTTCTTGCATTTTCTCTAAATCTTTAAGTCTTTGAATTCTTTTTTGAATTGTATCAAAATTTGTTAACATTCCACCTAACCATCTTTGATCAACGTAGAACATTCCACATTTTAAAGCTGCTTCTTTAACACATTCTTGTGCTTGCTTTTTAGTACCAACAAATAGAACTTTTTTCCCCTCTTCTGCTTGTTCTCTAATAAAATTGTAAGCTTCATCTAATTTTTTAGATGTCTTTTGTAAATCAATAATGTGAATTCCATTTCTAGCTTGAAATATATATTCAGCCATTTTAGGATCCCATCTTCTTGTTTGATGTCCAAAGTGAACACCTGCTTCAAGTAATTGTTTCATTGCAACTACTGCCATTTTTAATTCCTCCTTTTTGTTTTTTCTTCCACAAAGTTCTTCGTTTTTTTAGGACCTAAATTTTAGGCACTTCCCTTAAAACTCTCCTTGTGTGATTAATACGCATGCAATTATATCAAATTTTTTAAATATTTGCAAGTTTTTTTTGAAAATTTGCCATTGGGGTCGGAGATTTTTGGCAATTTTGTTAACATAAGCATATTATTTATTAGGAAAGGAGGTAATATTATATGCAAAAAATCAAACAAAAATGTCACGTTCTCTTTTTAACATTATTTTTTATCTTTTCATTTTTTATTCCATCTTTTGCTTTTGGTCCATCAAGCAATCAAATTTATCAAGGAATAGATGTCAGCAATTGGCAAGGAAACATAAATTTTACTGCCGTAAAAAATTCTGGCATTAACATAGTGTATATTAAATCTAGTGAAGGTAGAAGTTTTATTGACCCCTACTTTGAAACAAACTATACAAATGCGAAAGCTAACGGTTTAAAAGTTGGATTTTACCATTATGTTACTGCAAGAACTATTCAACAAGCAAGAGAACAGGCATTATTTTTTGCCAGAGTAATAGCTAATAAAGAAGTAGACTGTAGGCTTGCTATGGATTTTGAAGATTTTGGTAATTTATCAATTAATCAAATTAATGAGATTTCAAAAGTTTTTTTGGAAACATTGAAAAATATAACTGGCTCTGAAGTTGTTATATATAGTAATTCTTATTCTGCTCGAACTATATTCGATAGTTCTTTAACTAAATATCCACTTTGGGTTGCAAACTATGGAGTTAGTAGTCCAGGTCCTAATGGAAAATGGCAAACTTGGGTCGGTTGGCAATTTACAAGTACTGGAACAGTAAATGGCATATCTGGTTATGTAGATAAAAATCAATTTACAGATGGAATATTCATGAATACTCCACACAAACTCCCAACTCCCACAAATTCGGATAATTCATATTCTGAAAATACAATTGTATATACAGTTAAAAGTGGCGATACCCTAAGTAAAATTGCCTTAAATTATGGAACTAGTGTTGCAGATATTGTAGCATTAAACCCTATAATTAAAAATCCTAACTTAATATATCCTGGACAACAGTTTACTATAATAACAAATACATCTATATCAGGTAATTTGGCTAGCACGTATTTAACATATACTGTAAAACGTGGAGATACCTTAAGTGCAATTGCACTTAAATATAATACGACTGTAAGTAACTTAGTTGGTATAAACAAGATTAAAAATCCTAATTTGATTTATCCTAATCAAAAATTATTAATAAACACTGAAAATTCAATGGCCGGTCAAAATTCTTGTGGTAAAATTTTATACAAAATTAAGTATGGAGATACTTTGTCTCAGCTCGCTATAACATACAATAGTTCTATTTCAGAAATTGCAATGTTAAATAACATTTCAAATCCTAACTTGATTTATGCTGGAAATTGGATACGAATTCCAACCTGCAAAAGAAATTAAAGGACGTCTTTTCTTTCCTTCTTTTAGGAAAGAAAAGACGTCCTTTAATCTGTTTTAATTAACTGCTCCAATTATTCCAGCATCATTTCCTAAGCTTGCAACATTTATCTCAATATCATCTCTAGTATTAAATAACATATTTTCTTCTAATAATTTCTGCTTTAATCTTGGAATTAAAACACTTGAAAAATATACAAAACTTCCACCTATTCCAATAACTTCAGGTTCAAAAATATTAATTAAATTAGAAATCCCTAAAGCTAAATATTCAGTATACTCATCTATAGTTTGATCTATTTTTTTATTAATCTCTTCATCATCTGTTTTTTCAATCAACAATTTCTCTAGCATTTGACCTGTTTGGTATTCCCTATATGGAAGTTTGTTTCTCAAAGCATCCTTAAACGCTTTCATTGAAGCGTATTTTTCAAAACAACCTCTTTTTCCACAATTACATAATAAACCATCTTTTTGTATAACCATATGTCCTACTTCGCAACCAGGCAAATCACCAGTATCCAATAAATTTCCATTTATAATTACTGCAGAGCCAACTCCTGTTCCCAAGGTAAAAAATAATGCTCTATTATATCCTTTTATACAACCATATTTATTTTCTGCTAAAGCTGCACATTTTGCATCATTTTTTATCGTAATTGGTAAATGTATTATATCATTTAAATCATCTATAATATTATAATTTTCAATACCTAAATTAACTGACTTTATTATTTTTTTTGAACTTACAGTTCCAGGAATTGCAATACCAATAGATGTAATATCATATTCTTGTCTTAATTCATTTACACTATTTATTATATAATCCTTCATCTTGTCTTTTTTTTCTTTTATTTGTAAATCACTTAATTTATATTCTACTCTATCAATTATTTTACCTTCATCATTCACAACACCAATGGCTATGTGACTTCCACCTAAATCGATTCCAATTTTCATTTTACATTTACTCCTTTAAAAACCGAACAAAACTTGCCATTTATCTCCGACCCCAGTGGCAACATTATACTCCATATGCTGAGAATAAGAAGTTACCCATATAAACTTGTACACATGGTACTAATACAACTAATACGAAGAAGATTAATACTATACCTACAATAGCGTATACTATTTGTGGTAATGCTTTCATAATTTTTTGCATAATATTGTCTATATCTATTTCCATATATTCAACTAATTTTTCCATCATTTCTGATAAATCTGTTTGCATACCTACTTTTAACATTTCTGTAATCATTGGTTTTGCAAGTCCTGATTGTTCAAATGGTTCTATCCAAGATGAACCTATCAATATATTATTTATTGATGTTTCTATTATTGATAACATTACATAATTTTTTACTACGTTTTTACTTACTTCTATTGCTTCTTGTATTCTCATTCCATTTTTTAAGTTTAACAACATGGCTTTCATTAATCTTGAAAAATCTAATGCAAATATTAATTCACCAAATATAGGCATTTTATATTTAAAGTAATGGAAATTATATTTTCCTTTTGGCGTGTTAATATAAAATATTACTAATCCTACAATTCCTAATAATATTGTTGTAGGTATATACCAAAATTGTATACATTTATCTAAGAAATCTGCAAACCAAAGTGTTACAGTAGGTAATGTGTCTTCTGTTCCTAATTCATCAAAGACATCTTGAATTGCTGGTATTGCAAATAGTGTTCCTACTATTAGCATTACTATTAATAGTACAAATTCGGCTATGTTTGGTATTAATATTGACCTTAATTTTTTATTTAATGCTTCTGTGTCATCTAAATATTTTACTGCTTGTTCTAATGAATTTGTAAGTGAACCTGATAATTCTCCTACTTTTATCATGTTTATGTAGATAAATGGAAATATGTTAGAGTAATATTCCATTGTTGTGTACATATTTTCACCTGCTTCAACACCTGCTAATATATCTTCTAATACTCCTTTAAATGATAAATTTTCTGTTCCTTCTATTATTGTTGATAAAGCATGTATATTATTGAAATTTGCCTT
The DNA here is from genome assembly GCA_946548575.1 of uncultured Clostridium sp. GTDB lineage: Bacteria > Bacillota > Clostridia > TANB77 > CAG-508 > CAG-269. The sequence goes on from CAMNPT010000035.1 coordinate 11,965, forward strand.
TTTTAACAAATAGAAATTTTGTGTAAATACAACAATGTCTCTTTGTGTTATTTTTTCTGATCTTGCTATATATAAGTTTATTCTTTCTTTTGCAGTAAGCCTATTATTACTTATTCCAATTTCTGTTGTATTTATATTTTTCATTATTTCTTGTATATCAGTTATATTTCTTTTTTGTCTTCTAGGCGCACTTTTAGTTCTATATGTCAATTGCTCTATATCTATAGGAATTAAATTATTGTTTTTTAATGTTCTTATTAAATTTTGTTTACTTTGAGATTCTACTCTATTGCGTACAACTTGCCCTTTTTTTGTTACTGCCTTATAAACATATGTTGGCATAGTAATTATACCTCCTTTTATTTTCCTTTTTTGATTTTCAATTGCATAATAGTTCTATTTAATATTTCTATATTTTTTTCTTCAATTTGATCTTTTGCTTGTTCTAATGTTATTCTATCTGCTACAAATAATTCTGCAAGTGAATTTATTAAACCTATACTTCCTTTTTCACTATTGCTTTGTATTGCATCTTCAATTTCAGATATACTTAATTTATCTTTTCTTATTATTCCAGCAACTATGCTATCTACTACCATTACTTCTGGAACTAAAACCAATTTTTCATCTGTTCCTTTTAACAATCTTTGTGATACTACTAATTTTAATAATGATGATAATAAATATTTAATTTGTGCTTGATCTCTTACTTCATAGAAATTTATCATTCTATCTATTGTTTCTGCACAAGATTTTGTATGTAATGTACCGGATTACTAAATGTCCAGATTCTGCCATTTCAATTGCTGCTTCCATAGTTTCTTTATCTCTAATTTCTCCTATTACTAATATATCGCAATCCTCTCTTAATGAGTTTTTTACACCATCACTAAATCTTAAACTATCTCTTCCTTTTCCTACTTCTTTTTGCACTATTAAAGATTTTTTTGAATGATGCTTATATTCTACTGGGTTTTCTAATGTTAGTATTTTTTTATTTTGATTTTCATTAATATAATCTATTAATGAATTTAATGTTGTACTTTTACCTGAGTTTGTTTTACCAGTTACTAATATCAATCCTTGTGGTTGATATGTCATTCTTCTTACAATATCTGGTACTCCAAGTGATTCATAAGGTGGTAATTCATTTTTTATCAATCTCATTGTACATATTGGTACTTCATCAGATAAAGAAACATTTACTCTTAAACGGATATCTCTATGTATATATGACATATCTAATTTTCTTGTACTATTAAATACCTCATCTTTATCTGTATTACCTTTTACTAATTGGTCATAAATTTCATTCATATCATCAGGTGTTAATACCTCACTTCCTTCAATAGGAACTAGGTCTCTTGCAATTCTAAGCATTGGCTTATTATCACTAATTAAGTGAACGTCAGAAGCATCTAATCTCATAGCTTCATCTAATATTTTTTCTAAATTCATAATTTTCCTCCTTATAGTATCTTAATAGATTAATAATTTATTATTTATTTCATCTAAATTTGTATATCCTTGTATAACTTTATTTATACCATCAACTATTAATGGCCTATATCCACTATTTAGTGCTTCTTTTCTTATTTCAATACTTGATTTTCCATTCATAATTTCTTCTTTTATTTCATCTGTTAAATTCAAAACTTCAAATATACCAATTCTTTCATAATATCCTGTGTTATTACAATAATTACATCCAACTGCATCAAATGTTTTTCCGCTTAAATCAAAGTTTTCTCCATATCTTTTTCCTATTGTTTCTATTATTTTCTTCTCTTCACTATTATAAGCTCTTTCTTTTTTACATTTAGGACATAATCTTCTAACTAATCTTTGTGAAATCGAGGTTGCTAAAGTACTTGCTATATCATAATCTGAAAGTCCCATTTTTCTAAGTCTTGTAATAACTTCTATACTATCAATTGTATGTATTGTAGATAAAACATAATGTCCAGTTTGTCCAGCTTGTATTGCTATTTCTCCTGTTTCTCTATCTCTTATTTCTCCTACTAATATTATGTCAGGGTCTTGTCTTAAAACTGTTCTTAAAGAGCCTGAAAATGATGTTTTATTTTCATCTATTTCTATTTGATTTAAACCTTCAATTCTTATTTCAACAGGGTCTTCAATTGTTGTAATATTTATTTGTGGTTTATTTAAATAATCTATAATACTATATAAACTTGTTGTTTTACCTTCACCTGTTGGTGCAGCTACTATTGTGATACTATTTTTCTTATTTACACTTCTTCTAAATTGATCTTCATCACCAGGATATCCTAATTCAAATATATTTCTAATATGTGCATCTTTTTTTAGAAGTCTTAAAACAAACTTTTCTCCATAAACATTTGGCTGTGAAGATACACGAATATTATAATCATCATATAATAATATTCTACCATCTTGTGATTCCTGTCTTTCTTGATGCATATTAGATATAGCTTTCAATCTTCCTATTACTTGGCTTTGTTTCGTTTTTTCTATCTCTGTTGCTGTAAATAATTCTCCATCTATTCTATATCTAACCCTTACTTTATTGTTCATAGGTTCAATGTGAATATCACTAGCTCTTCTTTGCATTCCAGTTTTTATTATACTATCTATCAAAGTTGTAACTGTATCATTTCTTCCACTTCCACTAAACGATTCCATAGAAGAACCTTCTAAAGATTCTAATATTTTATCTATATCACTTTCAAATGTAATATAGCTTTCCATTACTAATCCCTTATTTAAAAGTAATAATCTTATTGTGTCCATTTTTTTATCATTAACTGAATTTGCAAAACAAACCTTAATTTTTCCAGATGTAACTTCAAAAGGAATAGCCTTATTTTTTTTGGCAACATCTAGAGATAAATAATCTGTTAATTTAACTTTCATATTTCTTGCATTTAAAACGATTCCTTTTGTACCAAAAATATCTCCAATTGCATTTATTAATTTTTCAGGGTCACACACATTTAAAATATATAATATATCTCCTAATTTTTTATTAGGGTGATCTTTTTGATATTCTAAGGCATTTTCAATATCTTCTTGTGTTACAACTCCTCTTTTTACTAATTCTACACCAATCGGTTGTCTTCTTCTTATATCCATATCTTTCATCCTCTCTATATATTACATATTAATTATACAATATTTTTTATAATTTTTGTTTGTTTTTTTATGATTACCTAAAATTACTAATTTTGTATTACATAAATTTGTTCATTTTCATAATCACCTGATTTGAATAATACTGTGATTTTTTGTTTTCCGTTTTCTGCTGTTTGTGAAAAAGTACATTCTTTAACATCTTTACAAATTTTTATATTATTTCTATAAATTGAATTATTTTTAAATGTATATTGTATCAAACTATCTCCATTTATAAATACAATATAATTTTCTCCACACTGAGATTCAATATTTTTTGTGTTAACTTCTTTTGAAAAAAATGTATTAAAGGTAATATACTCGGAAATAGGATCTAATTCTACATTAGAATCTCTTAAACTACCATAAAAAAAACCAGATATTGACGCAATAATACCTACTATTATAGTAAATGAAATTAGATATATTGTTAATGATATTAGTGTTATACCTTTTTGAGATTTCATAACTAGTTCTCTCCTTTATTAGCATTTGAAATTATTGTTGAAAGTTCAACTTTTTTTATCTTTTTTTTGAATTTATATGAAATTTCAACTTTTACAATTTTAACAATATCATATTCAATAAGTTCATTTTCTGTATTTCCTGATAAATCTTTATAATCATTAACTTTTACTGTTTTAAAAAATCCTTCATTATTTTCTACTTCTACATTTTCCTCTATAATAGCATCATTTGTTTTTCCATTATATTTAGATGTATCATATCCTTCGCCTTTTATCTTTTCTATTTCATTAACTGCAATTGTTGTTGCTTTTGCTTTCAATTCAGTTGATTTCATTGTACTATTATAGTTGTAAACTAACATAGCAATTAATGAAGCAAAAATATATATTATAACTACAGAAATTGCAATACTTGTTAATGTAAAACCTTTTTGACTTTTAAATTTCATTTAAATAATCCTTTCCTTTTATATGCCATATCTATATATACTAGTATTTTATAGTTATACATAGATATATCATATATAAAATACTAACAATTCCGCCATAAATTCCAACATATTTATCAACTTTTTTGTTTTCTAAAAATATTGATATTTCTAATACAAAAAATGTAAAATATAAAATTACAAATACATAATTCATAATTGTTTTTACATTTAAAAAATATACGTCTAATCCTATCAGCCATGCCATAAAAACAAAAACTAATCCAGATAATATTTCTAAAATCAAATATCTTGGTCTGATTTTTTGTTTACAATATCTACATTTTCCGCCTAATAATATGTAACTAAATATTGGGAATAAGTCTAAAAATCCTAATTTATGATTGCAATTAGGACAATATGAATGTGTATGAACAATATCTTGCCTTTTGGGAATTCTATATACTGCTAATGTATAAAAACTACCAAAAAAAGTTCCCATTATAAATATTATAAAATATAAATATATTTGCATTTTTCTTCCCTTTATTTGTGTTTTTAAAAATTTAGCCATACACACAAAGTGTGCGTATGGCTT
>CAMNPT010000036.1 GCA_946548575.1 uncultured Clostridium sp.
AAATTATGTGAAAACCTTGACTTCCGTAAGAAAAACTGGTATAATAAATTGGTATGTATGGAAAAATCCAGAACATACCAATTTTTTTTAATCTTAAGAATTTAAAAATTGGAAAAAGAGGAATCAAAAGCAATCAGCCCTAAGGATATTTAGATTGTAAAAGCAGACAAAATAAATAACTTAGATAAGCAATTGTAATTAGAGAAGGACTTTTTCCAGTCAATAAATTTATATCTGCTTAAATTTTATTTAAGGAGTGATTTTTTTGAAAATCAAAGAAGTTAAATACGAGAAAGCAACTCGTAAAGACTTTGCCAAAGTCGGCGATTATATCGAAATGCCAAATCTTATCAAAGTTCAAAAAGATTCATATGACTGGTTTGTTGAAGAAGGACTAGGAGAAGTATTAAAGGACATTTCACCAATCGAAGACTATTCAGGCAACTTAGTTCTAGAATTTTTCGACTATTTCATGGAGGAAAAAACAAAATATACAGTTGAAGAAGCAAAAGAAAGAGATGCAACTTACTCTACTAGATTACATGTAAAAGTAAGATTAATCAATCGTGAAACAGGAGAAATAAAAGAACAAGAAATTTATTTAGGTGATTTTCCATTAATGACAGATAGTGGTACATTTATAATAAATGGTGCAGAAAGAGTTGTAGTAAGCCAATTAGTACGTTCACCTGGATGTTATTATGGTGAAGAGTTTGATCCTAAAACAGGAAAGAAAACTTATAATTCAACTGTTATGCCACTAAGAGGTGCTTGGCTAGAATATGAAACAGATGGAAACGACATTTTCTGGGTACGTGTTGATAGAACAAGAAAAGTACCTGTAACAACACTTTTAAGAGCAATTGGATTAGTAAAAGACACAGAAATATTAGATTTCTTTGGTGAAGATAAAATGCTAAAAGCAACAATTGCGAAAGATACTATAAAAGACCAAGATGAAGCACTTATAGAAATTTATAAAAAATTAAGACCTGGAGAATTGCCAACAGTTGATGCTGCAAGAAATTTATTTAATGGTTTATTCTATGATAATAGAAGATATGACTTAGCAAAAGTAGGTAGATACAAGTTTAATCAAAGACTTGCAATAGCCGGAAGAATAAAAAACAAAGTTGCAGCTGAAGATATTATAGATCAAGAAACAGGAGAAGTTTTAGTACAAGCAGGAGAAATCATTTCAGAAGAAAAAGCAGAGGAAATTCAAAATTTAGGTATAAATGTAGTTGATATTTTACATGGAGAAGAAAAAATTAGAATAATTGGTAATGGAGTTGTAAATATCCATAAAGTTCTTCCAAAAGTAGATTTAAGTAAATTACATTTTAAAGAATTAGTTAATTATGAAGTATTAAAAAATATTATTGAAAATACAAACAAAGCTGATTTAGTAAAAGCTTTAGAAGAAAGAATGGATGAATTAGTTCCAAAAGTTATCACAACAGAAGATATGTTAGCTTCCATAAACTATTTATTAAATGTATCACAAGGTTTAGGAAAAGCAGACGATATTGATCACTTATCAAATCGTAGAATTCGTTGTGTAGGTGAGCTTTTACAAAATCAATTTAGAATTGGTTTAGCAAGACTTGAAAGAGTTGTAAGAGAAAGAATGACAATACAAGATTTAGATGTTGTTACACCACAAACTTTAATAAATACAAAGCCAATAACATCTGCAATTAGAGAATTTTTTGGTAGTTCACAATTATCACAATTTATGGATCAAACAAATCCATTATCAGAATTAACACATAAAAGAAGAATTTCAGCGTTAGGTCCTGGAGGTCTAACAAGAGAAAGAGCAGGATTTGAGGTTCGTGATGTTCACTATACACATTATGGTAGATTATGTCCAATCGAATCACCAGAAGGACCAAATATAGGACTTATATCAGCACTTTCATCATTTGCACAAATAAATGAATTTGGATTTATTGAAACACCTTATAGAAAGGTTGATCCAAAAACACATAAATTAACTGATATTGTAGAATATATGAGTGCAGATGTAGAAGATAATTACATTATAGCTCAAGCTTCAGAACCAGTTGATAAAAATGGAAAATTTATAAATAAAAGAATAAGAGTTAGATTTAAAAATGAAGTAATTGAGGTTGAAAGTGATAGAGTACAATATGTAGACGTATCACCTAAACAATTAGTTTCAATAGCTGCAGCAATGATTCCATTCTTAGAACATGATGATGCAAAAAGAGCCTTAATGGGAGCAAACATGCAACGTCAAGCAGTTCCATTAATGATTACTGAAAGCCCAATAATAGGAACAGGAATTGAATATAGAGCTGCAAAAGATTCTGGAATTCTTGTTTTAGCAGAAGATGATGGCGTAATTGAAAAAGTTACAGGAGATAGCATTACAGTAAAATATAAAAATGGCAAAAAAGTTGTTCATAAATTACGTAAATTCAAAAGAACAAATGGTGGTACATGTATAAACCAAAAACCAATAGTAAGAAAAGGCGAAAAAGTTAAAAAAGGTGATGCAATAGCAGATGGACCATCAACAAAAAATGCTGAAATGGCGCTAGGTAAAAATGTTTTAGTAGCATTTTCAACTTGGGAAGGTTATAACTATGAGGATGCCATTTTAATAAATGAAAAATTAGTTAAAGAAGATGTATTTACATCAATACACATAGAAGAATATGATTGCGAATGTCGTGATACAAAACTTGGAGCAGAAGAAATTACACGTGATATTCCAAACATTGGAGATGATTCTTTAAAAGATTTAGATGAAAATGGAATAATAAGAATAGGTGCAGAAGTTAGACCAGGAGATATTCTAGTTGGAAAAGTTACACCAAAAGGTGAAACAGAATTAACAGCTGAAGAAAGATTGTTAAGGGCTATATTCGGTGAAAAAGCTAGAGAAGTAAGAGATACATCTTTAAGAGTACCACATGGTGAAGAAGGAACTGTAGTAGATGTAAAAATATTTACTAGAGAAAATTCAGATGAATTAGGACCTGGTGTAAATCAAATAATAAGATGTTATATAGCAACAAAAAGAAAAATATCAGTTGGAGATAAAATGGCAGGACGTCATGGAAATAAAGGTGTTATTTCAAGAGTTTTACCAGAAGAAGATATGCCATTTATGCCAGATGGTACTCCAATAGACATATTATTAAACCCATTAGGTGTTCCTTCACGTATGAACTTAGGTCAAGTTCTTGAAGTACATTTAGGTGGAGCAGCAAAAGCATTAGGATGGAAAATAGCAACACCTGTATTTGATGGAGCAACAGAAGATGATGTTAAAGAATTATTAGTACAAGCAGGTATGAATGAAGATGGAAAAACAATTCTTTATGATGGAAGAACAGGAGATCCATTTGATAAACCAATCACTGTAGGTGTTATGTATATGTTAAAATTACATCACTTAGTAGATGATAAAATACATGCTCGTTCAACTGGACCATATTCATTAGTAACACAACAACCACTTGGAGGTAAAGCTCAATTTGGTGGACAACGTTTTGGAGAGATGGAAGTTTGGGCTCTAGAGGCTTATGGTGCAGCATATACATTACAAGAAATGTTAACAGTAAAATCAGATGATGTTGTTGGACGTGTAAAAACATATGAAGCAATAGTTAAAGGAGAAAATATCCCTGAACCAGGAATTCCAGAAGGATTTAAAGTTCTAGTTAAAGAATTACAATCTTTAGGATTAGATGTACGTTTATTTTCTGAAGATAACCAAGAGTTAGAATTAAAAGAGAATATAGAAGAGGGAATTGAATATGACCCATCATTAGAAAATAAAAACCTTCCAATGGGAGAGGAAGTTCTAGATGAAGGTGACCTAGAAGGATATGAAGAAGAAACTGATGAAGACGAAGATGATGAAAATGACTCATATAATGATTTACCTGATGAAGATGCTTATGATAATGATTCAGCTAATGATAATATGGATAATGATATAAATGAATAGGAGGTAAAGTTTTGGACGAATTAGAAATTTTTAATAAATTAAAAATCGGAGTGGCATCAGATGAGAAAATTAGAGAATGGTCAAAAGGTGAAGTTAAAAAACCTGAAACAATAAATTATAGAACTCTAAAACCTGAAAAAGATGGTCTATTTTGTGAGAGAATATTTGGACCAACAAAAGATTGGGAGTGTCACTGTGGTAAATATAAAAGAGTTAGATATAAAGGTATTGTATGTGATAGATGTGGTGTTGAAGTAACAAAATCAAAAGTTAGAAGAGAAAGAATGGGACATATAGAACTTGCAGCACCAGTTGCACATATTTGGTATTTCAAAGGAATACCAAGCAGAATAGCGTTAATGTTAGATATTTCTCCAAGAAACTTAGAAAGAATTATTTATTTTGCATCTTATGTTGTTGTAGATAAAGGAACATCAAAATTAGAAAAATGCCAAGTTTTAAATGAAAAAGAATATCATGAGGCAGAAGAACAATATGGAAAAGGTTCATTTACAGCAAAAATGGGAGCAGAAGCGATAAGAGAATTATTAGAGCAAGTTGACTTAGAAAAATTATCAAATGAAATAAAAAAAGAGTTAAAAAATGCAAGTGAACAAAAGAGATTAAAACTTGTAAAAAGATTAGATACAGTTGAATCTTTTAGAATTTCAGGAAATAAACCTGAATGGATGGTTATGAATGTTGTACCTGTAATACCACCAGAACTTAGACCAATGGTTCAATTAGATGGAGGAAGATTTGCAACATCAGACTTGAATGATTTATATAGAAGAGTTATAAACAGAAATAACAGATTAAAAAGATTATTAGAATTAGGAGCACCAGAAATAATTGTAAGAAATGAAAAAAGAATGTTACAAGAATCTGTAGATGCACTAATAGATAATGGTAGACGTGGAAGACCAGTAACAGGTGCTGGAAATAGACCATTGAAATCATTATCAGATATGTTAAAAGGAAAACAAGGTAGATTCCGTCAAAACCTACTTGGAAAGCGTGTTGACTATTCTGGACGTTCAGTTATAGTAGTTGGACCAGAATTAAAAATCTACCAATGTGGACTTCCAAAAGAAATGGCAGTAGAACTATTTAAACCTTTTGTAATGAGAGAATTAGTTGGAAGAGGAATTGCACAAAATATCAAAAATGCAAAAAGAATGGTAGAAAGATTAAGACCAGAAGTATGGGGAATATTAGAAGAAGTAATAAAAGATCACCCTGTAATGTTAAACCGTGCCCCAACTTTACACAGACTTGGAATTCAAAGTTTTGAACCAGTATTAGTAGAAGGAAGAGCAATAAAACTACATCCATTAGTATGTGAGGCATTTAATGCGGATTTCGATGGAGACCAAATGGCTGTACATTTACCATTATCTCCAGAAGCACAAGCAGAATCAAGATATTTAATGTTATCAACAAATAACCTATTAAAACCACAAGATGGTAAGCCAGTAGCAGTACCAAGACTAGACATGATTTTAGGAAGTTACTATTTAACTATGGTACTAGATGGAGAAAAAGGTGAAGGAAAATACTTCAAAGACCCAGAAGAAGCTATTATGGCATTTGAGAACAATGAAGTAGGAATTCATAGCAAAATATTTGTTAGAATAACAAAAGAAATTGACGGAGAACTTAAATCTAAAAAAATAGAAACAAGTGTTGGAAGAATTATATTTAATCAAGGAATACCTCAAGATTTAGGATTTATTGACAGAAATGAAGATCCATTCCAATATGAAATCAGTTTCCCTGTTATGAAAAAATCAATGGGAAATATAATAGAAAAAGTAATCAGAATTCATGGATTATCAAAATCAGCGGAAGTAATAGATTATATAAAATCTCTAGGATTTAAATATTCAACACTTGCTGGAATTACATTCTCAATGGATGATGTAAAAGTGCCAGAAGCTAAGAAAAAATTACTTAAAGAAGCTGATGAAGAAGTAGATGGAATTAGAAAACAATATGCAAGAGGTCTTATTACAAATGATGAAAGATATAATGCAGTAATAAATGTATGGGAAGACACAACTAAAAAAGTTAGTACAGCAATGGAAGAAAACTTTGAAGAATTAAACCCAATATATATGATGGTTAAATCTGGAGCACGTGGTAATATGAACCAATTAAGACAAATTGCCGGAATTCGTGGACTTATGGCAAGTACAACAGGTAAAGCAGTAGAAATTCCAATAAAATCATCATTTGCAGAAGGACTAGATGCACTTGAATACTTTATTTCAGCACATGGAGCTCGTAAAGGACTTTCAGACACAGCCTTAAGAACAGCAGACTCTGGATATTTAACAAGAAGATTAGTTGATGTATCACAAGATATAATAGTAACAGAACACGATTGTGGAACAAATGAAGGAATTGTGGTATATGACATTAAAGATGGAAATCAAATAATAGAAAAAATGCAAGAAAGACTAATTGGAAGATATCCTATAGAAGATGTAATTGATCCAAGAAATAAAGAACTAATTGTAGATTCACAAACAATGATAACAGAAGATATGGCAGACAAAATAGTAGAAGCAGGAATAGAAAAATTAAAGGTACGTTCAGTACTTGGATGTCATGCAAAACACGGTGTTTGCCAAAAATGTTATGGAATGGGATTAGCAAGAAGAGATTTAGTATCAATAGGAGAATCTATCGGTATAATAGCAGCTCAATCAATTGGTGAACCTGGAACACAGCTTACAATGAGAACAATTCACTCTGGAGGTGTTGCAGGTGTAGCAGATATTACTCAAGGTTTGCCTAGAGTTGAAGAACTATTTGAAGCTAGAAAACCAAAGGGATTAGCAGTAATAACAGAAATTGATGGAAAAGTAAAAATAAAAGAAACAAAGAAGAAAAAAGAAGTTATAGTAACATCAAAAGACAACTCAAAATCATATACAATACCATTTGGTTCAAAAATGAAAGTAAAAGATGGAGATATGGTAGAAGCAGGAGAACCACTAATAGACGGATCAATAAACCCATCACAAATACTTGAAATAAAAGGACCAGAAGGAGTATATGAATACCTAATTTCAGAAGTACAAAAAGTATATAGAAACCAAGGTGTTGATATAAATGACAAACATATTGAAGTAATTGGAAGACAAATGTTAAGAAAAGTTAGAGTAGATGATAATGCTGACACAGACATGTTCCCAGGAGCTTTAATAGATATGTATGAGTTTGAAGAGAAAAATAATCAAGCAATAAGTGAAGGAAAAAGACCAGCAACAGGAAAACGAGTATTACTAGGAATAACAAAAGCTTCACTTGCAACAGACAGTTTCTTATCTGCAGCATCATTCCAAGAAACAACAAGAGTATTAACAGAAGCAGCAGTAAAAGGAAAAGTAGATGATTTATTAGGACTAAAAGAAAATGTTATTATAGGTAAATTAATTCCTGCAGGAACTGGAATGCAAAGATACCAAAATATTCATATAAATACAGAGGCAGAAGTTTAGTTGTCAACATGGTTGCCAACGGGGTCGGAGATAAATGGCAAGTTTTGTTTGCCAAACATATATTGCCATTTATCTCCGACCCCATTGGCAGACTTAGTTAATAAAAAAGGAGATATTATATGCAAAATAATAAAAAAATATTTGAAAAGTTAATATCTAGAACAAAAATATATTTGGCAATTATATTTATTTTATTAGTTATTATTTGTGTAGAAAATACAAAGATGATATTTTTGTCATGTATCATTTTTGTATCCATATCTTTATATAGCTATTACACAACAACCAAAAAGAGAAATGAAATATCGGAGACTTTGCAAGATCTAACATTAACAGCTGATTCGGCTGCAAAAACTAGTTTAATAAATTCACCTTTTCCAATAGTAATATTAGAACCTGATGGGAATATAGTATGGAAGAGTTCGAAGTTTTCAATAGTTTTTGCTAATACAGATATAAGTACATATATAGAAGATATAAGTTATGAATTGAAAAATGAGGAAAAAAATAAAGATATTGAAAAACAAATTGAAATTGATAATAAAACATATAAAGTAAAAGGTGGATATATTAAGATAAAAAATAAAGGTAGAAAAAATGGAAATGAATATATGATTATCCTTTACTTTATAGATGATACAGAAAATATTAAATTGCAAAAAGAATATAAGGATTCAAAAACTTGTGTTGGAATTATAATGATAGATAATTATGATGAAACAATGCAAAGGCTTGAGGCTAGCGAAAAACCTATGGTTACAGCTGAAATAGATAAAAAAATGTATGAATGGACTAGTGAAACAAAAGGGGTTTTAATAAAATCTGATAGAGATAGATATGTCTATTTATTTGAACAAAGATATTTAAATGATATAAAAAAAGATAAGTTTAGTATACTAGACAAAATAAAAGAAATTGATATAAGGGAAAAGGTTCAATTCACACTAAGTATTGCAATATCTAATGAGGGAAATACTGACAAAGAAAGATATGAATCAGCATTAACTGCTATGGATATTGTATTAGGACGTGGTGGAGACCAGGCGGTAATTAGAGAAAATGAGATTTATAAATTTTTTGGTGGAAGAGCTGAAGAAGTTGAAAAACGTACTAAGGTTAAGGCAAGAGTTGTAGCACATGCTTTAGAAAACTTAATAAAAGAATCCAAAAAAGTTATGATAATGGGACATACAAATCCTGATATGGATGCAATAGGCTCTTGTATGGGAATTTATAGATTAGCAAAAACTCTAAATAAAAATGCTTATATAGTAAATAGTGACGAAACACCTGCACTAGATTCTTTTAAACAATCTTTGGAAAAAGAACCAGAATATGAAGATGTAATTATTAATAAAGAAGTTGCCTTAGAAAATATAGATGAAGATACATTATTAGTAGTTGTAGATACACATAGGGTGAACTATGTTGATACACCTGAATTGTTAGAAAAAACAAAGAAAATTGTAATAATAGATCATCATAGAAGAGTAGCAGATTATATAGAAAACGCAACCCTTGTATTTCAAGAGGTATATGCTTCATCTGCAGCAGAATTAGTAACAGAATTATTACAATATACTGAAACAAATGTAGATTTAAAAACAATAGAAGCTGAAAGTTTGTATGCGGGTATAATGATGGATACAAAGAACTTTACATTTAAAACAGGAGTAAGAACATTTGAGGCAGCAGCATATTTAAGAAGATGTGGAGTAGATATAATTAGAGTAAAAAAATGGTTTCAAAGTGACCTAAGCTCATTTACATTAATTGCTGATATAGTAAAAAAAGCAGAAATTGTATTAGGAGAGATTGCGATATCTATATATGATGAGCAAAGTAAAGATACAAACCTAATATGTGCAAAAGCAGCTGATGAATTACTTACTATAAGCAATATAACAGCATCTTTTGTTTTAGGAAACTTAGGAGATAAAATATGTATAAGTGGTAGGTCAATTGGAAATATAAATGTACAAATTATACTTGAAAAGCTTGGCGGAGGAGGACATATAACACTTGCTGGAGCTCAGGTTGAAGGAATGACTATTGAAGAAACTAAACAAGAATTAATAAATCGTATTAATGAATATTTTTCAGAAATTGGGGATTAAGGAACAGCCTTAATCCTTTTTTATTGAAACTTTAAGAAATATATTATTTAGAAGAATTTTTAAATATACTTGAAAAAATACAAGAAATAATATAAAATAGTTAACACAAATAATAGAAGGGTGTGATATTATGAAAGTTATACTAAAAGCAGATATAAAAGGTGTAGGAAAAAAAGACCAAGTAATAAATGCTTCAGATGGCTATGCGAGAAACTATTTATTTCCTAAGAAATTAGCTGTACCAGCTGATATCGGAAACATGGCAAATCTTAAAGCAAAACAAGATTCAAATGCATTTAGAAAAGAACAAGAAAGACAAGATGCAATAAAAACATCAGATAAGCTATCAAAAATTTTATTAAAAGTTCCTGTAAAAGCAGGAGAAAATGGAAAGATATTTGGTGGAGTATCAGCAAAAGAAATATCAGATCTTTTAAAACAAAATTATAATATAGAAGTTGATAAAAAGAAAATAGAATTAAAAGAACCAATTAAAAATTTAGGAATTAGAACTGTTTCAATAAAATTATTTGAAGGAGTAATTGGAAGTCTAAAAATAGACGTAATTAGTGGTTAATTATCTAGATAAAAACAAAGGGAGTTAGTATAAAATGGAATTAGGAAAAGTACCACCACATGATTTGGAAGCAGAGCAAGCAATTATTGGAAGTATGCTTACAGACAAAGATGCTGTAATATCTGCAATGGAAGTATTAAAAACAGAAGATTTTTATAGAGAAGATAATAGAACAATATATTCTGCAATTTTAAATTTATATAACAAATCAGAGCCAATTGATATTATAACTGTAAAAGCAGAATTAGAATCTATGGGAAGATTTGAACAAGTTGGAGGATTAGAATATTTAGCTGAACTGCCAGAGAAAGTTCCAACAACAGCAAATGCTATAAAATACATAAAAATTGTAGAAGAAAAATCAACTTTAAGAAGATTAATAAAAACTGCTAATGAAATATTAGAATCTGGATATGATAATACACAAGAAGTTGAAGAAGTAATGGAAGGTGCAGAAAAAAAGATTTTTGATATAATGCAAGACAAAAATCAAAAAGGTTACTCTCCAATAAAAGAGGTATTAGTTGAAAGCTTTACAAAATTAGAAGAATTATATAATAGAAAACAACACATAACAGGAGTTCCATCTGGTTTTTCTGGATTAGATTATAGAACAGCAGGATTCCATGGTTCAGAACTAATATTAATAGCTGCAAGACCTGCAATGGGAAAAACAGCATTTGCTTTAAATATAGCAACAAATGCTGCAGTAAGATATAACGTACCTGTTGCAATATTTAGCTTAGAAATGTCAAAAGAACAATTAGTAAATAGAATATTATGTAGTGAATCAATGGTAGACAGTAATAAAGTAAGAACAGGAAAATTAGAAGAAGACGATTGGTCAAAATTAGCAGAATCAATAGGTCCACTTTCAGAATCAAAGATATATATAGATGATACACCAGGAATTAGTATTACAGAAATAAGAGCAAAATGTAGAAAACTAAAATTAGAAAAAGATATAGGAATGGTTGTAATAGACTACTTACAATTAATTCAAGGAAGTGGTAATAGAAGAAACGGAAGCCGTGAGCAAGAAATATCAGAGATAAGCAGATCATTAAAAATACTTGCAAAAGAATTAAATGTCCCAGTTATAGCACTATCACAACTATCAAGAGCTGCAGAACAAAGGCCTGATCATAGACCAATGTTATCAGATTTACGTGAATCAGGAGCTATAGAACAAGATGCAGACATAGTTATGTTTTTATATAGAGATGATTATTACAATGAAGATAGTGAAAAGAAAAACATAGCAGAAGTAATAATAGCTAAACATAGAGGAGGCTCAACAGGAACTGTAGAAATACTATGGCTTGGAAATTATACAAAATTTGTGGATCTTGAAAAAAGATTTGATGATTAAAGTTGCCATCGGGGTCGGAGATAAATGGCAACATGGTATATGTAAAAGGATTGCTTTGCAATCTTTTTTTTATAAAACATTAAAATATTGGAAACATTTGACAATATTAATAAAAGTTAGTATAATATATATCGTAGGGATGATTTGAATTTATATTTTTATAGGGGGAAAATAAAATTAAATTAAAGATAGGAGCGAGGCAAATGACAAGACCCCTTAGAAGAAATATGAATGATTCATCTTTTTTTCATATAATGGTACAAGGTCTTAATAAGGAATTAATATTTAACACAAAAGAAAATATGAAAAAATATTTGGATTTAATTTACAAAAATAATGAAGGAATTAATATAATAGCATTTTGTATTATGAATAATCATGCACATATTTTGATTCAAACACAAGAAATAAAGTACATGACAACTTTTATGCAAAAAACAAATGTAAGTTTTTCAAAATATTATAATAATTTAAAAAATAGGGTTGGATATGTATTTAGAGATAGGTTTAAGGTTCAACCAATAAAAGATATTAGACATTTGTATCTATGTGTGGATTATATTCACGATAATCCTGTTAAAGCAGGAATATGCCGACATAGAAAAGATTATGAATTTTCTAGTTATTATAGAATATATAACTCTGATGAAAAAAGAGTAAAAAATAGAATAGCAGATATCTTACAAAAAAACATAACTTGTTTAAATAATGAAGAAAATACAATAGAAGAATTTGAATTTATAGAAAATGAAGAGAAAAATAAGGAAGAAATTGGTAGAGATATTGTTAAATCATTTTTAAAAGAACGAAATATTAAAATGGAGAATTTAAAATATAGAAAAACCGAATTAAATGAAATTATTAAAATTTTAAAATTTGAAAATAATATATCATATAGAACAATAGAGAAGATAGTGAATATAGGAAGAGAAACATTAAGAAAGATCGTTAATAATGAAAGGTGATTTTATGGAGCAATTAGAAGAAAAGATACAAAAAACAATTAAAAAATATAATTTAATAGAACAGGGAGATAAAATTGTTTTACGGTGTATCAGGCGGACCTGATTCTATGTGTATGTTACATATTCTTAATATTTTGGCGAACAAAACTTGCCATTTATCTCCGACCCCGATGGCAACTTTAGTAGTTGCCCATGTCAATCATATGATTAGGGAAGAGGCTTCTGATGATGAAAAATATGTTAGAGATTATTGTAAAAAATACAATATTGATTTTTATTCAAAAAGTATAGATGTTAAAAAATGTGCTAATAATAAGAAAATAGGAGTAGAAGAAGCGGGAAGAGTTGCAAGATATGAATTTTTTAATGAGATTTTAGATAAAACAAATTCTAATAAAATAGCGATTGCACATAACAAGAATGATAATGTAGAAACGATGATTTTAAATGCTATTCGTGGTTCAGGTATTTCTGGTTTAAAAGGTATTGAACCTAAAAGAGATAAATATATCAGACCTTTAATTGAATGTGACCGTTCTGAAATTGAAGAATACTGTAAACAGAAAAAATTAAATCCTAGAATTGATAAAACAAATTTTGAGAATGAATATTCAAGGAATAAAATCAGGAATGTCGCAATTCCGTATATAAAAAAGGAATTTAATCCGAACATAATTAATACTTTAAATAGATTATCTGAATTAGTATCAGAAGAAGATAAATATATAGAAAATCAAGTAAAGTTAGTTTATAAAGATATTTTAATTGAGCAAAATGAGAATCAAATAGTTTTAGATTTAAAAAAGTTTAATACTAAAGAAAAAGTAATAAAATCAAGGCTTGTGTTATATACTATAACGAGACTTTTTGGAACAACAAAAGGAATTGAAAAAATACATATAGAAGATATTGTAAAGCTTTGCAATAATAATATAGGTAATAAATATTTAACTCCAAATAAAAATATAAAAATATTAGTAAAAAATCATAAAATTTATTTTTTGAATCAAAAATAAGTATCCGTAATAGATTTTTAATCGGAGTTAATTTGTAACAAAAAAGACACATAAAAAAATGTTTACAAACTAAAAGTTATATGTTATAAATCAGACTATAGAAACATAGATGTGTTCCATAAGGGATAAGGATGTCTATTTGGTCTTATCCTTGTTTGGATAAAAGGAGGAAATGAAATTGAAAAGCGGAATTAAAACATTAGCTATGTGGTTAATTATAGGAGTTATATTTATTGTTGTTTTATCATCAATTGTAGAAAATAGTGATAGCAAAATAAAATATTCAGATTTAATTAATTATATAAGTAGTGGAAAAGTAGAGGCAGTTGAAGTGGATTCTGATGGAAAAACTGCGACTGTTACTTTAAAAGATAATAAATTAAAAAAAGAAGTAAATATCCCAGATATGGAAAGTTTTATAACTTATTCTGAAGATTATTTAAAAGAAGGAGCATTTACTTTTGAAGAAAAATCAGAATCTATTTTTATCACATTGCTTAGCTTATTTACACCATTTGGTTTATTAATTATATTCTTCTTATTCTGGTTCTTTATGATGGGAGGAATTAATAATGGAAATCCTGGTGGAAAGACAATGTCATTCGGAAAGAGTAAGGCAAGAATGATGACACCAGCTGAAAAAAATAGAATTACATTTGATGATGTTGCAGGTGTAGATGAAGAAAAAGAAGAATTAGAAGAAATTGTTCAATTTTTAAAAAATCCAAAGAAATTTACAGATATGGGTGCAAGAATACCAAAAGGAATATTACTTGTTGGTCAACCAGGAACTGGTAAGACACTTTTAGCTAAAGCAGTAGCAGGTGAAGCTGGAGTACCATTCTTTATTATAAGTGGTTCAGACTTTGTTGAAATGTTTGTAGGTGTTGGAGCTTCAAGGGTTAGAGATTTATTTGACCAAGCTAAGAAAAATGCACCATGTATTATATTTATAGATGAAATTGATGCAGTAGGTAGACAAAGAGGTGCCGGACTTGGTGGTGGACATGATGAAAGAGAACAAACATTAAATCAATTATTAGTTGAAATGGATGGTTTTGCTGAAAATGAAGGTGTTATAGTATTAGCTGCAACAAACAGACCAGATGTATTAGATAAAGCTTTATTGAGAGCAGGTAGATTTGATAGACAAATAGTAGTAGGATTACCAGATGTTAAAGCAAGAGAGCAAATTTTAGATGTACATTCAAGAAAGAAAAGATTAGCAGATGATGTTGATTTAAAAATCATTGCTAAAAATACATCTGGATTTGCCGGAGCAGACTTAGAAAATGTATTAAATGAAGCGGCACTTTTAGCTGCAAGAAGAAATTTAAATGAAATTGGAATGAAAGAAATTGAAGATGCTATGGTAAAAGTTACTATGGGACCTGAAAAAAGAACAAGAGTAAGAAGTGAAAAAGAGAATAGATTAGTATCATATCATGAAGCTGGTCATGCAGTAGTAAGCCATTATTTAGAAACACAGGATCCTGTACATGAAATATCAATAGTTCCAAGAGGTATGGCAGGAGGATATACAATGTACAGACCTACAGAGGACAAAAATTTTATATCTAAAAAGGAAATGGAAGAAAACATTATATCATTACTTGGAGGAAGAATGGCAGAGGAATTAATTATAAAGGACATTTCAACTGGAGCAAGTAATGATATAGAAAGAGCAACTAAAATAGCAAGAAGTATGGTAACAAAATATGGTATGAGTGAAAGAATTGGAACAATAATGCTAGGTTCAAACCAAGAAGAAGTATTTTTAGGAAGAGATTTTGCTCAAACAAAAGAATATTCTGAAGAAACTGCAGCTTTAATTGATGAAGAAACAAAGAAAATTATAGATATTGGATATAATACTGCAAGAAAAATTTTAACAGAACATATTGATAAGCTACATGCTGTTGCAGGAGTTTTATTAGAAAAAGAAAAAATAACTTCAGAAGAATTTGAATCAATTTTTAATGAAGAATAAATCTGACATTGGAGGTTAGAAAAAGTTGCCACCAGGGTCGGAGAT
>CAMNPT010000037.1 GCA_946548575.1 uncultured Clostridium sp.
ACTATAATGTAGAAACATCACCAGAAGGAAAAGGATATGAAGATGATGATGACTATGAGGAAATAGTTTTACCGGCAATACAAAATGGAGAATATAACTTAATATTAATAAAAGAAGATGATAATGGAGAACAGTTGAATTCAAAAGCTATCTTTGATGTGACATCAGGAGATAATGAACCAGAAACAAAAGAAGTAACTGGAAAGTTAACAATAGTAGAAAATGTTAAAATCAATTCTTCTAATGTAGAAACAATAGATGTATATCAAATAAAGGAAGTTAAACCACCAGATGATTATTGTAAATTTGATGGCACAATAGAAATAAAAGTAAAGAAAAAAGTTGATGGAAACAGTTATATTGTAGACAATATTAGTTATAAAGTATTAGATTCTGAAGGAAATGATATTACAACACAAGACGCAAAAGTTTATCTAAAAAATGGTAATATCTTTGTAGAAGTAAAAAATTATAAAATAGAAGAGCCAAAAGAAGATAAGCCAGAAGAAAAGAAAGATGAACCAAAAGTATTTGATTTAGCTTTAAGAAAATGGGTAACACAAGCAATAATCACAGAAAATGGACAACAAAGAGTTTTAAATACAGGACATCAACCATATGATGATCCAGAAGCAGTTGTAAAAGTAGAATTAAATAAAAAATTATTTAATACAACAACAGTTAAATTTAAATATTCTATTAGAGTAATAAATGAAGGTGATATTGCAGGATATGCAAAAGAGATAACAGATTATGTACCAGAAGGACTACAATTTGTTGCAGCAGACAATAAAGAGTGGACTGATGAAGGAAATAATATAATATCTACAAAACAATTAGAAAATGTATTATTACAACCAGGAGAATACAAAGATATAAGTGTGTTACTTACATGGATAAACAATGAAAGTAACTTGGGATTAAAAACAAATATTGCAGAAATATCAAAAGATTACAATGAATATAATATTCCAGATAAGGACTCAATACCTGATAACAAAAAATCAGGTGAAGATGATATAGATGATGCACAAGTATTGTTATCAATAAAAACTGGACAAATTAAAATATACTTTATATTAGGATTTGTTATATTAACAACATTATCAGGAGGTATAATACTTATAAAAAAATATGTATTAGATAAGTAGAGTTTATAAAGCTCTACTTATTTTTTATATTATTGAAATTTTCATTTAAATATAGTAAAATAAATGAAAAATTGACGAAGGAGAATAATTATGAAATTAATATCATGGAATGTAAACGGAATAAGAGCATGTTTAAATAAAGGATTCAAAGAATTTTTTAAAAAAATAGATGCAGATATTTTTTGTATACAAGAAACAAAATGTCAAACAGATCAAATAGATTTAGAATTTGAAGGATATACAAGTTATTGGAATAGTGCAGAAAAAAAGGGATATTCAGGAACAGCAATATTTACAAAAATAAAACCACAATCTGTAAAATATGGAATAGAAATAGAAGAACATGATAAAGAGGGCAGAGTAATAACTTTAGAATTTGAAAACTTTTATTTAGTAAACATATATACACCAAATTCAAAAAGAGAATTAGAGAGATTAGATTATAGGCAAATATGGGAAGATGAAATAAGAAAATACCTATTAAAACTAAACAAAACAAAACCAGTAATAATGTGTGGAGATTTAAATGTTGCACATAAAGAAATAGATTTAAAAAATCCAGACACAAATCATAGAAATGCAGGATTTACAGATGAAGAAAGAAATAAAATGACTGAACTATTAAATGCAGGATTTGTAGACAGTTTTAGATATTTGTATCCAGAAAAAAAAGAAGCATATAGTTGGTGGTCATATATGAGAAAATCAAGAGAAAAAAATGTTGGATGGAGAATTGATTATTTTATAGTATCAGATAAAATTAAAGATAAAATTAAAGATGCAAAAATACATTCAGAAATAATGGGAAGTGATCACTGCCCAGTTGAATTAGACATGGTTGCCATTGGGGTCGGAGATAAATGGCAAGATATGTTCGGCGAACAAAAATTGCCATTTATCTCCGACCCCAATGGCAACAAAAATGCAAAGATGTAGAAGGAGGAATAAATAATGAATGAAATAAAAAATCATGCAAAAAAATGGACATATTGGTTTCTGTTAGGAGTAGCAATCATTGCTGTTTATAAATTGTTAGATAACTTTGGTGATATAGCAGATGGTTTTGCTAAATTTTTTAGTGTTATAAGTCCATTTTTTATTGGAATATTTATAGCGTATATATTATATATTCCTTGTAAAAAGATAGAAGGTATTTATAAAAAAGTAAAAAATAATTTTATAAATAAAAGAGCTAGAGGATTGAGTATTTTTACAATTTATATGATAGTAATTCTTTTATTGATTATATTGTTTAATGTTATTTTACCAGTTGTAATTCAAAGTGTTGTAGATTTTTTGAATAATATACAGGGGTATTATGAAACAGCAATTAACAAATATAATGAAATATCTGAAGATTCAATTTTAAAGGGAGAGATTGTAAAAGAAGCAATTGATAATATTAAAAATATAAATATAAAACAGTATCTTCAAGTAGATAGAATTGTCCAATATGTAATTGAAGCATTAAATGCGGTTACAAGTATATTTAGAATTTTTGTGGCTCTTGTGGTTTCGATATATATATTAATTGAGAGGACACAAATAGTTTTGTTTTTAAAGAAGTTTGCAAATGCTGTTTTTAAAGATAAAACATACAGAAATATAGATAAATATTTTGATAATACAAATGAAATTTTTTTTAAATTTATTGCAAGTCAATTTTTAGATGCAATTGTTGTTGGAATATTAGTTACAATAGCATTAACAATTATGAAGGTGAAATATGCTCCATTATTAGGTTTCATAATTGGATTATTTAATATGATACCTTATATAGGTGCTATTATAGCAATAATTGTTTCAGGTCTTATAACTTTAATTACAGGTGGTTTATCTCAATGTATTTGGATGATAATTATTGTAACAATATTACAACAAATTGATGCTAATATTATTAATCCAAAAATAGTAGGGCAATCTTTAAAATTAAGTCCATTACTTATAATTTTTGCTATAACAGTAGGTGGTGCTTATTTTGGGATGCTTGGAATGTTCTTAGCAGTTCCGGTAATTGCTGTAGTAAAAATATTAGTAGAAGATTTTGTAGAACTTAAATTAGAGGAAAAGGGAAAGTAAAGGTTAGTGTTTAATTACAAAAAAATAAATAAGGGTATATCCTAATTTGAAAGAGGAGTACCCTTATTTTTTTCTAGTTATTTATTTTAATTATTTACTTCTAATTTATGAAAAACCTTTTTTCCTTTTTTTAAAATAGCATAGCCATTTTTAAAATTGCTTTGTGAAAGTTGATAATTAACATCTGTAACTTTTTCATTATTTAAAGTAATGCCACCTTGATTAATTAAAGTTCTAGCCTGACCTTTTGAAGGTGCAATTCCAACATTAACTATGGCATCTAATATTGAAATATTGACAGAGTCTAGTTTTGTAGTTGGCATATTATCTAAGCTTCCTTGTCCAGCAAATAAAGCGTTTGAGGCTTCTTCTGCTTTTTTAGCTTCTTCTTCACCATGTACTAATTTAGTAATTTCAAAAGCAGCAATTTTCTTTGCTTCATTGATTTTTTCATCTTTTAAAGCTACTAATTCATTGATTTTTTCCATTGGTAAAAATGTAAGCATTTTTAAGATTGTTTCTATACTTTCGTCTTCAACATTTCTCCAGTATTGATAAAATTCATAAGGAGATGTTTTTTGAGGGTCTAGCCATAAAGCACCTTTTTCGGTTTTACCCATTTTTTTACCTTCTTTAGTTGTCAATAATTTAAAAGTTAAACCAAAAGAATCGTCTTTTCCTATCTTTCTAATTAATTCAACTCCTCCAATAATATTAGACCATTGATCATTTCCGCCAATCTCTAATTTACATCCATAATTGTTATATAAGTACCAAAAATCATAAGATTGCATTAACATATAGCTCATTTCAAAAAAAGTAAGTCCTGTTTCAAGTCTAGCTTTATAACATTCTGCGGCAAGCATTTTATTAACTGAAAATAAACTACCAATTTCACGTACAAAATCAATGAATTTTAAATCAGATAGCCAATTTGCGTTATTGACAATAATAGCACCATTATCTCCTTCAAAATTTACAAACTTTTCAATTTGTTTTTTTATACCTTCGATATTAGAGTCTAATTGTTCTCGACTAAGCATTTTTCTCATGTCAGTTTTTCCTGAAGGATCACCAATTGCAGCTGTAGCACCACCAATTAAAATAATTGGTTTATGACCACATTTTTGCATGTGAGAAGCTACCATTAAAGAAACAAAATGACCAACATGTAAGCTATCTGCTGTTGGATCAATGCCAATATAAAAAGGAACACATTCCTTTCCAAATAATTCTTTAATTTCTTTTGGGTGTGTTAATTGTTCTATATAACCCCTTTCTTCTAAAATATCAAAAACATTTTTCATTTATATCAGTCCTTTCATTAATTAAGAGTAGTACTATCAAACTCATCATTTTTCTTAAGTTGTTTTAATTCTTTTTTATATGATTTAAATTCACTATAGTCTAAAAAACGATTTAAATTTCTAACAGAAATACCAGTATCAGCAGATACTGTTTCTAATGAAATTTCAAAACCATTTTCTGCAATATAATTTTTAAAAGCAGAGAATTCAAATCCATCTTTAGTGCTACATTTAGGACATACATTTCCATTTGATACATAAAAACTACCACATCTAGTACATTTATTAAATTCCATTTTTATTCCTCCCAAATTTCATCTTTTGACAAATTCTTTCACATTATATCATAAAAGATTTCAAAGTAAAAGGGGTTTTTAAATTTTTCTAGTCAAAATAAAAATGAAGTGATATAATAAGAAAAAAAGTAAAAGGAAGCGAATTTAACATGAAAGAAATAAATGGAACAATTATGCAATATTTTGAATGGTATATGGAATGTAATCAAAATTTATGGAATCAAATTTCTGAAAGAGCAAATGAATTATCAAAATTAGGAATTACAGGAATATGGCTTCCACCAGCATATAAAGGTTTTGGTGGAAAAAATGATGTAGGATATTCTGTTTATGATGTATATGATTTAGGTGAATTTGATCAAAAAGGAACAGTAAAAACAAAATATGGTTCAAAAGATGAATATCTAAATTGTATACAAGTTTTAAAACAGGCAGATATAGAAAGTTATGCAGATATTGTTCTAAATCATAAAATGGGAGCAGATTTATTACAAACAATACCTGCGAAAAAAGTTGATTTTGGAGATCATAATAATGAAATATCAAATCAAGAAAATGTAAGAGTAGCAACTAAATTTATATTTCCAGGAAGAAAAAATAAATATTCAGATTTTAAATGGAATTGGACACACTTTGATGGAATTGACTATGATGAAAATTCAAAAGAACATGCTATTTTTAAATTTAAAGATAAAAAATGGAATGATGCTGTAGATGAAGAATATGGAAATTATGATTATTTAATGGGAGCAGATATAGATTTTGAAAATCCAGAAGTTGTTGAAGAATGTAAAAAATGGGGAAAATGGTATGTAGAATTTACAGATGTCACAGGATTCAGATTAGATGCAGTAAAACATATCCCAGTTCATTTTTATAATGAATGGATTAAAGATTTAAGAGAAAAAACAGGCAAAGAACTATTTACTGTAGGAGAATACTGGTCTGGAGATGTAAATAAATTACATAAATATTTAACTGAAACTGAAGGACAAGTATCATTATTTGATGTACCATTACATTACAATTTTTGGGAAGCATCAAAACAAGAAGATTATGATTTATCAAAGATATTTGATAATACTTTAGTAAAAGACAACCCAAATAAAGCAGTAACATTTGTAGATAATCATGATACTCAACCAGAACAAGCATTAGAAAGCTTTGTTGAAAGATGGTTTAAGCCTGCAGCATATAGCATAATTTTATTAAGAAATGAAGGATATCCATGTGTATTTTATGGTGATTTTTACGGAATACCACATAATAACATAAACCCATTAGAAGAATTAAAAATAATTATGGAACTAAGAAAAGACAAAGCTTATGGAGAACAACATGATTACATAGACAATCCAAATTATATTGGTTGGACACGTAGTGGAGATGAAGAACATATAAAATCTGGATTAGCAGTAGTAATTTCAAATGCTGAAGATGGAGAAAAAAGAATGTATATTGGTAAAAATTTAGCAGGAGAAAAATTTATAGATAGTTTAGGAAATTTCGAAGATACTGTGGAAATAGATGAGGAAGGATTTGGTAACTTTAAAGTAAAAGGAAGGAGTACTTCTATTTGGATAAAGAAATAGACAAACATATATATTCCTCTTGAATTACAATAAAATAAATGATATAATTATCAACATAAAAAGGTAGTAAGTCTATCGAAAAATTTCGGAGACAAATTACTTTTTTGTCTCCAAAGTGTAACTATTGTTATGTTTCTATAGGAGGAAAAGCTATGAGGGAAGTAAAACTAATATGGAAGCAAGGAGGCAAATTATATAGTAAAATGATATCTGAAAATGATATATCTTACTATATGGAAGGATTTAAAAAAGGATTTGATCTTGATAATGAAGCTTCAACAAGAATTCTTAAAGTTCTTCCAGATGTAAAAGAAATACGGATAGATAAGGATATTAATGAATATGTAAGAGACCCGTATATCTTTTATACAAAAACAAATGGTTATTCAGATATAATAAAAATACGGAAAAGAAACAAGCTTGTATGGTTTATTTTAAATGATGTATTATGCAGTCTGTAACCAAAATAAGGGGAGAATTTATACTCCCCCTTTTTATATAAAAAAATAAATGTTTCAATAAATCGATATAGGAGATAAAACATGTCAAAATTTGTGCATTTACATATACATAGTGAATTTAGTTTATTAGACGGTGCTAATAGAATAAAAGATATTCCTAAAAGAGCAAAAGAACTAGGAATGGATGCAATTGCATTAACAGACCATGGAGTTATGTATGGTGCAATTGATTTTTATAAGGCTTGTAAAGAAGAAGGTGTTAAACCTATAATTGGCTGTGAAGTTTATGTCGCACCACGTAGTCGCTTTGACAAAGAGCCTAACATAGATAATAAATACAATCACCTTATTTTACTGGCAAAAAATAATCAAGGTTACAAAAATTTAAGTAAGCTTGTTTCTTTAGGTTTTGTTGATGGATATTATTATAAACCACGTATAGATTTAGAAATATTAGAAAAATATAGTGAAGGTTTAATTTGCTTAAGTGCTTGTTTAGCAGGAGCGGTTAATCAAGCATTATTAAATGGACAAAATGATAAAGCTGAAGAAATTGCCTTATGGCATAAAAAAGTTTTTGGAGATGATTATTATATAGAAATTCAAAATAATGGTCTTCAAGAGCAAGTTTTGGCAAATCAAAAATTAGTACAATTAGCAAGAAAACTTGATATTCCACTAGTTGCAACTAATGATGCACATTATTTGAAAAGAGAAGACAGCTATAATCATGAAGTTTTGTTATGTATTCAAACTGGAAAAAAAATGAGTGATATTGATAGAATGAGATTTGATACAGATGAGCTTTATATAAAATCTCCTGAGGAAATGTGTGAATATTTTAAATCTTTTCCAGAAGCAACAGAGAACACTGTAAAAATAGCAGAAAAGTGCAATGTAGAATTTGAATTTGGACATACTATTTTGCCAAATTATGATGTACCAGAAGAATTTGAAACTCATTATGATTATTTCAAAAAACTATGTGATGATGGAATAAAAAATAGGTATGGAGAAAATCCATCAAAAGAAGTTTTAGATAGAGCAGAATACGAATTAGGTGTAATTCAAAAAATGGGTTATGTTGATTATTTTCTTATTGTTTGGGATTTTATTCATTATGCAAAAACACATAATATTCCTGTAGGACCAGGACGTGGATCTGGTGCTGGTTCTATCATTGCTTATGCAATTGAAATAACAGACATTGACCCAATTAAATATGGATTACTATTTGAAAGATTCTTAAATCCAGAAAGAATCAGTATGCCAGATTTTGATGTTGATTTTTGTTATGAACATCGTCAAGATGTAATAGACTATGTATCTAGAAAATATGGACATGATCATGTTTCTCAGATAATTACATTTGGAACTATGTCTGCAAGAATGGTAATTAGGGATGTTTCAAGAGTATTAGATGTACCTTATGCAGAAGCAGACGCATTAGCTAAAATGATACCAAATGAATTACATATTACAATAAAAAAAGCACTAGAACAAAATGTAGAATTAAAACAAAAATATAACAATGAAGAAACTGTAAAAAAAGTTTTGGATATAGCAATGGGATTAGAAGGAATGCCAAGACAGGCTTCTACACATGCTTGTCGGTATAGTTATAACAAAAGAACCTGTTGATACCTATGTTCCTCTTTATGTAAGAGATGGTCAAATCTCAACACAATATATAATGACAACATTAGAAGAACTTGGACTATTAAAAATGGATTTCTTAGGACTAAGAACTTTAACTGTTATACAAGATACAATTGATTTAGTAAAACAAAACAGAGGAATAGATGTAAAATTTGATAAAGAAATGGCAGACCCAAAAGTATATAAATTATGGCAAGAAGGAAAAAGTTCAGGAATATTTCAATTTGAATCTCAAGGAATGACAAACTTTATGAAAGAACTAAAACCAGATTGTTTGGAAGATTTAATAGCAGGTGTTTCTTTATATAGACCTGGACCAATGGACCAAATACCTAGATATGTTAAGGGAAAATTAAATCCAGGACATAATGAATATACACATCCAAGCTTAGAGCCAATATTAAATGTTACATATGGTTGTATGGTATATCAAGAACAGGTTATGCAAATAGTACGTGATTTAGCTGGATATTCATTAGGTAGAGCTGATTTAGTAAGACGTGCTATGGGAAAGAAAAAACTAGATGTTATGGCAAAAGAAAGAGAAGTATTTATTCATGGACAAGTAGATGACAATGGAAATATTGTAGTACCAGGATGTGTAAGAAACGGAATAGATGAAATATCAGCAAATAAAATATTTGATGAAATGGCAGAATTTGCAAAATATGCATTTAATAAATCACATGCAGCATGTTATGCTGTTGTAGCATACAGAACAGCATATTTAAAAGCATACTATCCGGCAGAATTTATGGCAGCTACCTTAAATAGCTATTTAGGAAATTTAGACAAAATACCTCAATATATAGATGAATGTAAAGCACTTGGAATTGAAATACTAAAACCAGAGATTAATAAAAGTAATACAAGATTCACAGTAGAACAAGGAAAAATTCGTTTTGGGCTTGGTAGTATAAAAAATGTAGGAACAGTTCCTGTAAACAACATAGTAAGTGAAAGAGAGAATAATGGACAATATAAAGGATTTACAGATTTTTGTGAGAGAATAGCAGATGAACAAGTAAATAAAAAATGTATAGAAAGTTTAATAAAATCAGGAGTATTTGATGAATTTGAACAAACTAGAAGTACACTTTTAGCATCATTTGAATCAATAATAGACACAATTCAAAGTGGGAAGAAAAAAGGATTTAAAGGACAAGTATCAATGTTTGATTTAGGTTCTGAAGAACAGAAAGACAAATTAAATGAAATCAAATATACATTTGAAGAACATGAAGAACTTCCGGAAAAAGAATTACTATCACTTGAAAAAGAAATGATTGGAATCTATATATCTGGGCATCCTTTAGAAAAAATAAGAAATCAAATAGAAGCAAACACAAATATAAATTCTATTAATTTAAAAGAAATAGGAGAACCTGTAGACCAGAATACAGAAGAAGGAGAAGTAATACTTGCATTAAAACAAAATGCAAAAATAAAATACAAAGATGGACAAAGTGTCAAATATGCAGGCATAATTACATCTATAAAAAAGAAATACACAAAAAACAACAAAATAATGGCATTTGTTACAGTAGAAGATTTATATGGAACAGCAGAAATAATTGTTTTTGAAAATGCATACCTAAAAGCAGGAAAAAGTTTAATAGAAGAAAATGTAGTAATGGTAGAACGGAAGACTAAGTATTCGAGAAGATGAAGCTGCAACAATAATTGCAAATGAAATAAAAGATTTTTCAGCAGAACAAAAACAAAAAATGTTAGTTGTTGATATAACAAATGCAAATGAAGAAGAAAAAGAAAAGTTAAGAGGAGCAATAAGATATTTTAACGGAGATAAAAATAATATTAATATTTTTATAAAAATAAAACAAGATTTAAAATCTTGTGGTAAAATCTATTTAACTGAAGATATTTTAAAAATATTTCAAAAAATAGTTGGAGTGCAAAATATTGAATTGAGGGGAGATTAAATAAATGTCAAGTTTACCAATAGTCATTAAATATATAATAGTAGGAATAATTAGTATGGTACCAATAGTAGAATTAAGAGGAGCAATTCCAATTGCAGAGAGTATGGGATTAAGTATATTTCTATATTATCCAATTGCAATTATCTGCAACATGCTTCCTGTTCCAATAATATACCTATTTGCAAGAAAAGTTCTTGAATGGGGTAAAGATAAAAAAATAATCGGAAAATTTTTTACTTGGTGTTTGGAAAAAGGAGAAAAAGGTGGAGAAAAACTAAAAGAATCTGCAGGAAATAAAGGGCTATTTTTTGCATTGCTTATATTTGTTGGAATTCCAATTCCAGGAACTGGCGCATGGACAGGAACATTAGCAGCAAGTTTTTTGAAAATTGATTTCAAAACAAGTATAACATCTATAATGCTTGGAGTTTTATTAGCTGGAATAATAATGAGTGTAGGAAGCAAAATTGTTTCAATTTTAGGCTGGATGGGAATAATTGCAATAATTGTTTTAATAGCAATTATATTAATTTTGACAGCCTTTATAAAAACAAAAAGAAAACAGAAATAAAAGTCATAATTTTTATTTGAAAAAATATTGACATTTAAATTTGTTTGATATAATATGAGCGTATAAATAGATGAGAGGTGATATTAGTGTCAAAGGCAAGTTTTATTCAACAATGTCAAAGTAATATAAACAGATACAGTGCAAAAGTAGCTGCTTTACAAGACAAAATAACTGAAGCAGAAAAAAATCTTGACAAATACAATCAAACAAAAAAAGAATATGAAACTATGATGGCTTATTTAGAAATCGCTCAAACAGAAATATCAAGTATTAATGGTACTTTGGGAGAGGCAGATGGAATATTTTCTTCTGCATATAAAGGATTTGGAGCTAAGGTATTTTCAGATAATGTGAGTAGTGCAACAACTGATGTAAGCTCTGCTGGAAGTTTATTAGGAAGTGCAACAACTGAAGCAAATGATAAGATTACAGAATATCAATCAAAAATCACATCTACAGAAAATGAAATAAGAGAATATAAAGCAAAAAAACAGCAATACAAAGGAATGATTAGTGGATGGAAAGCCGCAATAGCGAGATTATAAAATAGTTTTTTTTTAATAAATACTGTAAATACAGGAGGAAATAAAAATGGAAGTAAATACTGCAAAAATGAGAAGTGCAAAAACACCGCTTGCAAGTGCAAGTGGAAAAATAGATGCTTGCAAAGAAAAAATAGCAGGAATAAAAATTCCAAGTGACTTTGGTGGTACAAACAATTTAAAAGGTGCAATTGCATTATTAGAAAGTGCAAAAAAACTTGTTGATGCTGCTAGTGGAATAGCAGATAAAAAGGCTAGTGAGTTTGATGCAATGGAAAAATCAAATTTGGCATTAGCGAGAGAATTACTTACTATAAGAAAAAAACAAATAATAAAAAAACTTATAAATTTTGATGGAATTGATAGATCTGAAGGAACAACTGCAGATGGTAAACCCGTACGAGGAGAATCTTTTCTTATGACTGCGGAAAATGTTTGGAAATATGTTTTTAAGTCAAGGGATGATTTTTATTATGATGATGGACATATAAAAACAATACCTTTTAATTTAAATTTTCTATTACCTGGAAATAATGGAGGAGGTTATACAAGAAACAGAAATATAGACTGTAGTTCATTAATTTGTGATATTCTTTATGAATATGGTTACAATGAATTTCAAGGTAGTCAACTAGATACTAGAACATTATATAATAGGGCACAAACATATGCTAATAAATATGGTTGGCAATGTATAAATAATGTTGCTCCAAGTGATTTAAGAACTACTGTTAAAGATGGAGATATTGTTGTATATCCCGGACATACCTTTATGATTAAGAGAGTAAAGAAAAATAAAGATGGAAGTGTAAAAGATGTTGTAACATATGATGCTGGAGATATAGGACATTTTTATAAAGAAACAGAAATAACTGAAAAAGGATACAGAAACCCAGATGAAATATATACTAGTTATTTTGGTGGAATTGCAGGAACACATTCGGAAATTATAGAAAACCCTAATCAACCTAAATTTGAAGCTGTAAGTCCAAAAATTATAAGGGTTGAAGATTTATCATATGAAGAAGGAAAAATTTTACAGGGAGTAACAGGACTTCAATAAACTTATGAAAACATATAATAAAAAATATATGTAAAAACATTGAAAGGAGGTGATATTATGGCAAATATAGCTACAGTAGATTATAATGATATTCCAAAAAGAACAGCACAAATGAAAATGCTAGGAAGAGAGTTAAATACAGAATTTGTAACAGCATATAGATCTGTAGAAGAACTTCATGAATCTTGGTATGGAATTAGATATAATGATTTATTAAAATCATTTAACAATCTAATACCTGCAATTACAGAAATGTTAGAATTAGTAATTGGACAAGTACCATTTACATTAGAAACTATAGCAAATAACTATGCGCAAGCAGATACTGGAAGTAGAATAGTAAATGCTGCACAAGAAAGTATTAATAAAATTATTGATTTAAAAATGCAAAATGATGTTGGAATGAGATTTGTAACAATTAAAGTACAAGAAGTACAAAAAAGTATTTCTAATAACTTTAAAAATGCAAAAGAAAAAATGAATCAAATAGAAGCAGAATACAGAAAAATAACATGGCAAAGTGAGGCTGCTGAAGCATTTAAAGCAAGATTCCAACAATTAAAATCTGAAATTACTACATCATTAGATAATATTGAATCAGATTTTACAAAATTAATGAATCAAACAGTAGATGACATTCAACGTGCAGAAAAGGCAAATACTGTTGACTAAAATATTATATAAATATTTTCTTTGGTAACTGTAAAACAGTTATCAAGGAAAGTATTTAAAAAGAAAAAAGGAGATTATTTATGGGAAAATATGATGGAGCAATATACCGCCTTCAATGTGATAATGTTCGTCGAAAAGGAAAAGTTATAGATTACAAAAATGCAAATACAAATTTAAAAAATGAGATTACAAAACTAACAAAAGAAAAAGCTGAATATCAGGATATGAATAGCAAAATAAGTGAAGCTAGTTCTTATCTTTCTTATGCGCAAAATACTATAGGTGAGGCACGTTCTGCATTTATCATGGCATATAGCAGCAATAATGCAATGAGAAAGGCAAATGATTTCTCTAGTGTGAATGGAGATATTGGAGGTATAATAGGGCAATTGTATACAATAACAGGAGAAGCAAATAAAATGATAACAAAAAAAGAAAAAAAAATAGAAGATGATAATAAGGCAATTGATCATAATACTCAATGTATAAATGATCATAATTCTGCAATTCAAGCAAATAATGCACAAATAGCAAGGCTTAGAAGCCTTAATGATTAAAAATATACTAGGAGGTAGTAAAATGAAGAAGATTGGAGAAAAATATTTACCAATAGGAACAGTAGTTATGTTAAAAGGTGGAAGTAAAAGAGTAATGATTACAGGATTTTGTACAAGAGAAGATGGTAAGAAAAAATTATGGGATTACAGTGGATGTTTATATCCAGAAGGAATTTTAGAATCAAATCAGATATGTTTATTTGACCATAAACAAATTCAAGAGGTTTACCATGTTGGTTTAGAGGAAGACGAAGAAGAAAAAAATTTCAAAACTCAATTAAAAAAAATAGTTGGAACTGAAGAAAAAATGTCAACAAAATAAGGAGGACAATATGGGAAATGGTGTTGTTCAGTTTAATTCAAATAAAATGTTAAATGAGGTTGTACCACTAATTAACAATTGTGCAGTAGGTTTAACTGCTGCAAT
>CAMNPT010000038.1 GCA_946548575.1 uncultured Clostridium sp.
AATTTAGTGCTAATAAATAAAAAATTTTAAGACATTTTCAAAAATGATTGACAGTGACAATAATATAAAACTTTTAATAATTCTTTACTTCATTAACTACATAAATTAAAACCATACAAATATTGATTACTCAATACATGTATGGTATTTTTTTGGCTCCGTTGACGTAGTTATTTACAACTTTTTAGAGCATTAACGATTGATACAAATATCAATCAATTTTATTACTAGTATTACTTTAACATAATTTTTCAAAAACATCAAGGCATATTGAAAAATTTATCCTAAAATATCATCTTATATCTCATTTATTAGATTTTGTTACCTATCTCTCATTAATATTTAATTCTTTTTCAGCTTTTGAAATATATGTAGATATATTTTTTGCTCCTACATAATTTTCTAAAATATTTGTTGCCTCACTCATATATTGTTCCAGACCTGCATCATCTGAAAAAGCTATTAAGACAGTAAGAACATTTTTTGTATCATTCGTTATCATTGCTTTTTCCGAATCACTTGTTGGACTTCCATATGCTCCAAATTCATCTGAAAATACTGGTAAATTTTCAGTATTAACAATATCTTTTCCTATCCCCTTATAACTTTCTCCCTTTTTTCCTATTCTAAAAATTAAATTTTCTCCTAATTTATCTGTATCGTATGAACCTACAGATAATTTTGATATTATTGAAATCAAGTTATTTGCATCAACCACATTATTGATTTTATACAATCCCTTTCCTTGAACTATTCTTCTAATTAAAGCTTCAGATGAAACCCTATATCTATGAGGATCTTTACCTATTGATTTATATAAATTTCTAGAATCTTCTATGTTCTTTTGTTTATATACATCTTCCATTGTCATACTTTTTGTAATCTCGGAAATTTGTTTATTAATCTCACCCCATAATTCTTCGTTTCCTTTTTTAACATTAACTGTATAGTTAATACATCCTAATTGCAAATTTGGACATACTTCTAATAATTTTTTATCTATATTTATAGTCTTCATTATTTTTACCTCCATACATTTATAATAATGGTCTCTCCTACTATGTTTAATAATAGACAATCCATTGATTAAATCACTTATTTATGATTTTATTTCATCATACTACATTTATATCATAAATCTCAGCTAAAAAAAAGTGTTTTTATATAATACAAATTTGTTATATAATGTGAAAAAGAAAATAATTTTTAATAAATTTAGATAATATATAAAGAAAGAGCAAATACATTGAAAAACTTAAATTTAAAAATAATAAAAAGGCTAGATAGAAAACATTCTATCTAGTTAATTGAATAGATAGAATAAACCTTTCCTTTCATTATTGTCGTATTGCAATATTGTTCATAACCACCATATTGAGATGTAGTCAATGAATATGACACTCCGCTGTATGCCGATCTGATACCCGAATTTTCTCCAGCATTTTCATACCTATTAATAATTAATGACTTCAACGAATTCACTTTCTTACCATTTATAATAATATCCAAATCATTTGTATCTTCCGTATCTGTAGCCCATTCATACCATGTTTCATTAGTTTTTGGAGTGAATTTTATTATTTCATTATAAATTCCAATAACAATAGTCATATTTGTTATATCTTCTATATCAGTTACAACATAATCATCATCCTCTCCATTACCAATTATATCATATATTCTATTATGATACTTTATACCATACTCTGCGAATTGAATACTGGTACTAGCATCTGGTATTATCTCATTATTTTTATAGTGACTACTAACCCAATTACCTTCATCATCAAATGTATCTTCCATATAATCAGAATAGCCTTTTCCTATAAAATACTGCTTTAATTTCTCTAAATCCTCTGATGGATCTATGTTTTTAACTATTGTTACATTCCCATTATTAACATTATAATTATGCTGTGTATCTGAAAAAAATACATTTAAAGTTTCATCATCATTTGGAGATACAGTTGTTTTTCCTATACCCACAGATGTATTCAATTCTGTTTGTAAATCTTGGTCAGACACATCATCGCCCAATTTCTTTACTGCTGCCGATATATATGCTAATTCTACTTGCTCTTTTTCTTGTCCTACTATTGTTTCATCTCTTGCATCACCAGCTTTTTTTATTAATCCATTTTCTCCATTTAACATTGATATACTAATTCCGAGCCAATATTAATAAAACAATCACAGTTATGACAAGAGCAATAAGTGTTATACCAGAATCTTTATTTTTTTAGTCCCCTTTTTATTAAATTTAAAATTTATCATTTTTTGCCACCTTTCTTGTCTTTGGTTAAACACATAAATAAAATTATTTTGTATTTTTAATGTATAACAAAACCCTATTTTTCTGTAAAGCATTTTTATAATATTTTTGAAATTCATATTAAAGTGTTAACACTTGTAGATATATCATAAAAAAATTATAAAATCAATATATATTTTGAAAAATTTTGAGGTGATTTTTTTAACTATGTCATTGATTGTAAAATTTGATGGAAATATGAATGTTATAAGTAGATTATTAAAAGAATATAGAATTAAGAAAAATTTATCATATGAACAATTATCTGCAAAACTTGAGCTTATGGGTATTAGTATTCATAAACAAAGTCTATATGATATTGAAAATAATAAAAGAACTGTAAAAGATTATGAATTATTTGGTATTGCTCATGTTCTTGGAATCGATGTAAATGATTTATTAGAAGATATAAAAAATAAATTTTAAACTAAAATAAGGCATTTAATTTAATCGCCTTATTTTAGTTTAAATTTTATGATTTTTATAGTATAGATTTTGCCACCATTGGTGGCAATTTTTATTATATATTTCTATTTCTTTTCTTCGTTTTATTAATATCTATATGCTGTAGTTCTGTAAGATGATATTTTGCAATAAAAAAATACCATCCTTTTCAGAATGATATTTGTATCTTTCTGTTCTGATTTGTTCGAACAGAAACGTCATTGGCTGGGCTGGCTAGATTCGAACTAGCGCATGCCAGAGTCAAAGTCTGGTGCCTTACCGCTTGGCTACAGCCCAATATTTAATTAAATGGGGTGGAAGATGGGACTCGAACCCACGGTCTCCAGTGCCACAAACTGGCGCGTTAACCAACTACGCTACATCCACCATAGTTTACGTGCACCTTTTACCTCAAGCACATATATAATTATAACCAATTTCTACCCCATTTGTCAACCTTTTTTTTGATTTTTTTCAATCTATTCTCCAACTGATGTAAAAGAACTTGGATCTATACCATATTGTTTATACATCCATGCAGTATAATCAAAAGGTGTTAAAGTTTCTGGTAAACCGTAATCTACACCATTTGTTTCAACTTTTATAGATGATATTTTAACTTGTTCAACAGGTGTACTTACCTCTGCATTACTATTTTCTTCATCACTACTTTCAGCTGCTTTAACTTCAACATTTTCTATTTCATGGACTACATCTAATCCATCTATTACTTTTCCAAAAGCTGTATAATATCCATTTAATGATGATGAATTGCTTGTCATAATAAAGAATTGAGAACTTCCTGAATTATAAGATTCTTCTTTTAAAGATGAAGAATATTGTGTATAGTCATTTCTTGCCATACCAATAACTCCTTCTTCAAATTTTAATTTATTTTGAACACCATTTGCTATAAATTCACCTTTTATTGTATATTCTTTTTCTTCTCCGTCATCTTTTAAATCTGCTAAAGTTGCTGAACCTTGACCTGTTCCATCTTTATCTCCACCTTGGATCATAAAATCTTTTACTACTCTGTGAAATGTTAATCCATCATAAAATCCTCTATTTGCTAAAGTTGTAAAATTTGCTACTGTCTCTGGTGCTATTTCTGGATATAATTCAATTTTTACTGTTCCAAAGTTCTCTACTTCCATGGTTGCTATAGGATTTTCAACTTTAATTGTTAATTGTTTATAATATCCAAAAACTAATCCTCCAATTAATACTATTACTACAGCTAATGCTATTATCCATAAAATATTTTTAACTTTTTTCATTTTTACTTTTTCCTTTCTTATTTTATATTAAATTATCAAACATAAATTGTTCTCTCATTCTTCTTAATGATTGATTAATTGTTCTTGCTCTTACCTCTCCAATACCATCTACTTCATCCAAAGCCTCAATATTAGCTTCTATAATATGTTGAAATGATTTAAATGATCCTATTAGATTTTCTACTATATTTGATGGCATTCTTGGTATTTTGTTAAGAATTCTATATCCTTTTGTATATACTCCAACTTCATCATAATTATCAAAATTTTCATATCCTAATAATTTTGCTATTACATCTTCTTTAGATAGCTCTTCATATGTCAGATTTTCTAAACTTGATATTACTTTTTCAGGTGTCATTCTTCTTTTTTTAGATACAATATAATCTTTAATTATTAACAATTCTTCTTTTTCTAGGTCTCCAACTAATTCATCTAATTGCATTTTTACAAGTCTTCCATCATCACCTAATTCATATATTTGTCTTTGTATTTCTTCATAAATTCTCATTACCATTTCTGCTCTTTGAAGTGCTACAATTACATTTTGAAGTGTCACTATATCATTAAATTCATATTCATTTAAAATATTTAATTTATTATCAAATACCTTTTTATATCTCTCTAAAGTTTGTATTGCTTGGTTTGCCTTACTTAAAACTGAAGCTGTATTTTCTAATATATATCTATTATTTCCTTTAAATACCGTGATAATACTTCTTCTTTGTGATATGCTTATTACTAATTCACCGGTTTGTTTTGCTGTTCTCTCTGCAGTTCTATGCCTTGTTCCAGTTTCTAATGTCTTTATTTCATGTGATGGTATTAATTGAGCATTTGCAAATAAAATTCTTTTGAAATCTCCACTTAAAACTATTGCTCCATCCATTTTTGCTAGCTCATATAGTTTTGATGATGAATATTCTTCATTTATTGTAAATCCACCATCTACTACTTGTTTTATTACTTCACTATTATCTGTAATTAGCAATAAAGCTCCAGTTCTAGCTCTTAAAATATTTTCAAGTCCATCACGTATTTCAGTACCAGGTGCAATTAATTTTAAAATTTCTGTTATATCATCTTCTTTGCCTTTTCTCAAAATATGGTTCTCCTTTCTATATTGTCATAAAGAAGGTCTTCACCTTAATTTATATTAGTTAAGTCTGAGCTTTTTCATAGCTTCATTTATATTTCTAACGCATATTATATCTAATTTATAATTATCTTTCAAGTCTTTTTTATTACTTTCTGGAATTATTGCAGACTTAAAACCTAATTTTTCAGCTTCCTTTAATCTTTTTTCAATCAAATTAATTCTTCTTAATTCGCCTGTAAGACCCACTTCTCCAATAATAACCATATCTTTTGGTATTGGTATATTTTTAAAACTTGAAGCAGTTACTAACATTATTCCTAAATCAATTGAAGGTTCATTTATTTTTAAGCCTCCAACTACATTTAAATAAACATCTTGTGAACCTAAGTTTAATCCAGCTTTTTTCTCTAAAACAGCTATTAATAATGCTAATCTATTATAATCTACACCATTTGCAGCTCTTTTTGGATATCCAAATATTGTTTGAGAAGTTAATGATTGTAATTCTACTAAAATAGGTCTTGTACCTTCCATACTAGATACGATACATGATCCAGCTGGATTATCTTCCCTTTCTGATATTAATATATCTGAAGGATTTGTTATTTCACACATTCCTTTATCTTGCATTTCAAACATACCAATTTCATTTGTTGACCCAAATCTGTTTTTTACACATCTTAAAATTCTATATGAAAAATATCTTTCTCCTTCTAGATACAAAACTGTATCTACCATATGTTCTAATACTCTTGGTCCTGCTATATTTCCCTCTTTCGTAACATGTCCTATAATTATTGTAGTAATTCCATTAGACTTACATATTCTCATAACCTGTCCGTGTTATTTCTCTAACTTGACTAACACTACCTGCAGCTGCAGTTATTTCATCTGAATACATTGTTTGAATAGAATCTATTATAACTAATTTTGGATTTACATTTGTAATTGCTTGTTTTACAATATCAATATCTGTTTCACCTAAAAACAAAATGTCTTCATTATCTATACCTAATCTATCTGATCTAAGTTTAATTTGTTCTGCTGATTCTTCTCCAGAAACATATAATACTTTTCCTTCACCTTTTACTTTATCACATATTTGTAAAATTAAAGTGGATTTTCCTATACCAGGCTCTCCTCCAAGTAAAATTAAAGAACCTTTTACAAGCCCCCCTCCTAGAACTCTATCTAATTCACCAAAACCAGTATTAGTCCTTACTGTTTCCTTTGCTTTATATGAATTTAAAGATTGTGGGATAATTGACTCTTTTGCAACTTTTTCTTTTCCTTTAGTTTCAACTACTTTTTGCTCATAAAAAGTGTTCCAACTATTGCATGCTGGACATTTACCTAGCCATTTTGTTGATTCATTTCCACATTCGCTACAAACAAAAATTGTTTTACTTTTTGCCATGTCCTTTTGGGGACAGGTCCAAATGGACATCTATGTCCATTTTGGGACACATCTTCCCTTTCCCTCTCTTTCTTTTTATTTCATTGCTCTTTCTACAATTTTTCTGCTTATTCCTAATACTCTTGATATTTGTATTTTTGTAGTTCCTTCTATTTTTTTTAATTTCTTTATTTTTTCATTTCTTAATAAATGATTTAATTTTTTAATTTCTCTTATATTTTCAATTTCTAAAATTTTTTTTATTCTTTGTACAAGTTCTTCATCAGTTAATTTTGTAATCATTTCAAATTCAACATAATCATTTATTTTTTCTTCATTTAATTTATGAAAATTAATAAAATTATTAATTGCTTC
The DNA here is from genome assembly GCA_946548575.1 of uncultured Clostridium sp. Classification (GTDB taxonomy): domain Bacteria; phylum Bacillota; class Clostridia; order TANB77; family CAG-508; genus CAG-269. The sequence goes on from CAMNPT010000038.1 coordinate 6,906, forward strand.
TTGTTTTGTCTTACCTAACAATGATAAAATCATTTTAGGATTAATTATTTTCGCATCTTCCTTTAAGTTTGTTTCTAACTCTGTGTAATCTAGATAACTACTCCATCTATAGTCTTCAATTCTTGAAATTCCTGCTTTAACAGGATTTTGATGTATATATCTACATAAATCTAATAAATATTCCTTTGTTTCAACATTCTTGCTATAAAATCTTTCTTGAAATAGATGACCTATTTTGTTATATTTTTTCCCAAAATAAATTGAATATGAAACTAGTATACCTTGCATCATCTTTGAAATATTATTATATTTGTCATAAATAATTAGATGTATATGATTTGTCATTAAGCAATAAGAATAAATATCACAATTATACTTTTCTTTATATTTCAATATTTCTTTTAACATTTTTTTATAATCATATTCATCAAAAAATACATCTTGTTGATCATTACCTTTAAATATAATATGATAAACTTTTGTATTACTAACTTTTCTTAATTGACGGGGCATATTAAACACCTTTCCTTTTCCTAAATTTTAATTTTGCCCCTATAACACAAAAAGTATAGCATATATTTTTAAATAATGCTATACTTTTTATTAAATTCACCAAAAATTTACATTAGATGTCCATTTGGACCTGTCCCCAAAAGGACATTATTTTCTAGAAAAAACACTACGTATTTTTGACCATGTTATTTCTTGGTGTAAAAACGCATTTATTTCATCCTCAATTTTTTGTTGATATGGTGTTAATTCAACAGTAATCTCTGTATTCCAATCTATATCTTGTAGCCAAAAAGCTTTAAATTTATCCCAAAAACCATTTTTTACTAATGCATTATTATTATTGGTTCTTATTGTTCCTGCTTCAGTACTAGTGCTTGAACTTGTTGTATTGCTAAATTCAGCTCCTCCATAAACTCCAGATACTTTATTTTCTTCTAATTCTGCCATATTATTTCCTCCTTTGTGATTTACACTTTTCCTATAATATTTATACTATATTTTTTCTTATTAATCAAGATATTTTTTATTTTTTTTGATTACATTTATATTACGTTTGCATTTCATTTATATTACATTTCAACTTTTCTTACAACTACGTGGTCTTTCTCTGCTTTTTCTATTTTTACTTTTATAATTTTATTTTCTAAATTTTCATCACAATTTTCTAAATATGCTAATATATAATTTTTTAAATGACCTTTATATATTCCCTCTTTTTCTTCTTCAAAAAGAACGTCTACTTCTTCGCCTATATATTTTTGATTATATTCTAATTCATTTTTATCAGATAACTCTAACAGTTTGTGACTTCTTTCTTCTTTTACTTTTCCATCTATTTGATTTTTCATTTCAGCTGCTTTTGTACCTTTTCTTTGTGAATATTTAAATACATGCATTTTGTAAAATTTTATTTCTTCTAAAAATTTATATGTTTTGTTAAATTCTTCTTCTGTCTCCCCTGGAAAACCTACAATTACATCTGTTGTCAAAATTACATCATTATAATATTCTCTTAGTAATCCTATTATTTCTTTAAATTTAGTGGTTGTATATCTCCTATTCATTCTTTTTAATGTTTCATCACATCCGCTTTGTAATGATAAATGAAAATGAGGACATATTTTTTCTAGTTTTGTTAATCTTTCTAAAAATTCTTCATCTATTATTGTTGGCTCTATTGAACTCAACCTTATTCTTTCAATTCCATTCAATTTATTTATTTCTTCCAATAAATCAATTAATCCAAATTTTTCTTTAAAGTCTTTTCCATATGATGCTACATGTATTCCTGTTATTACAACCTCTTTTATTCCTTCTTTTGATATTTTTTCTATTTCTGATATAACATTTTCTGGTTTTCTGCTTCTTACTCTACCTCTTGCATAGGGAATAATACAATATGAACAAAATCTATCACATCCATCTTGTATCTTTATAACAGCTCTGGTTTTCTCAGTATATGTAACCTCTCCAAAATCGACAAATTCTTTTGTTTGCATTACATCTTCAATTTCTAATTGATTATTTTTGTCTTTTATATATTTTTCTATATACCCTACTATTTTATTTTTTTCGTTATTTCCTAGGATTAAATCAATTTCTTTGATATTTTCTAATTCTTTTTTAGCTACCTGGACATAACAACCAGAAGCAACAACTATTGCTTTTGGATTTAGTTCTTTTACTCTTCTTAACATTTGTCTAGATTTTCTATCTGACATATTTGTAACAGTACAAGTATTTACTATATATATATCTGCTTTTTGTGTATTTTCTACTATTTCATATCCTTTTTTTAGAAATTCCTGCATCATTGCATTTGTTTCATATTGATTTACTTTACAACCGCAAAGTAATAAAAGCTACTTTCATACTTTTCTCCTCTCTTCAGGAATTGAGTAACTATCTTTTTGAGATATAGACGTGATATGCCCTTATTTTTTTATTTATGATTGATTGAAACGATTAAATAAAAAAATAAGGGCATATCCTCCTATATCTCAAAAGGACAGTCCCTTAATCCCTATCTTCTGCTCTTTCCTTCTAAGGCATCTAGGTTATCTAGTGCTTTTCCAGTTCCTAAAGCTACGCAAGATACTGTATCTTGTGCTATCATAACATTTATTCCTGTCTTTTCTTGTAATAATTTGTCTAATCCATCAACTAAACATCCTCCACCTGTCATATATATACCTTTATCACTAATGTCTGCAGCTAACTCTGGTGGAGTTCTTTCTAATACAGAATGAACAGCATCTACTATCATCATAGCAGGTTCTATTAAAGCTTCCAACATTTCACTAGAATAGATTGTTAATGTTTTTGGTAATCCTGTTGTTAAATCTCTTCCTCTTATTTGCATTTCTGTATCTTGTATTTTTGGAAATACACAACCAATGTTAACTTTAAGGTCTTCAGCTGTTCTTTCACCTATTATTACATTATGTTTTTTCTTTATATATTTTATAATATATTCATCAAATTTATCTCCAGCAACTTTAAGTGAAGTACTTACAACAGATCCTCCTAATGAAATTACTGCAATATCTGTTGTTCCTCCACCAATATCTACTACCATGTTGCCATGTGGTTTTGATATATCTATTCCTGCTCCGATTGCTGCTGCAATTGGTTCTTCAATTAAATATACTTTTCTTGCACCTGCTTGTGAAGCAGCATCTATTACTGCTTTTTTTTCTACTTCTGTTACCTGTGAAGGTATACATATCATGATTCTTGGTGCAAATATAAATTTTCCACAAACTTTATTTATAAAATGTTTAAGCATTTTTTCTGTTACTGTATAGTCTGATATTACTCCATCTCTTAAAGGTCTTGTAGCAACAATATTTCCAGGTGTTCTACCGAAGCATTCTTCTAGCTTCTTGTCCAACTGCTAAAACATCTCCTGTTTTATTGTCAACTGCTACAACTGATGGTTCTCTTAATACAATTCCTTTTCCTTTTACATAAGCTATAACTGTTGCTGTTCCTAAATCAATTCCAATATCTTGACCCATTTTAAACATTTTTACTTCCTCGCAATCTATTTTTATTTCTTTTATATTACAATCGTATTACGATTATATTACAAAGATTGTAATTTATCAACCCTTTTAATTGAATTTTTTCAATTTTTATATTATAATATTTATATTCAGGAGGAATACAATGAAGAAATCTATTTTTATATCAAAAAGTGAAAATGATACAAAAAATTATGCTAAAAATTTAGCTTCAGAACTTAAGCCTAAAGATATAGTTATTTTAACAGGTGATTTAGGTTCTGGAAAAACAAAATTTGTGGAGGGTTTTTTATCTTATTTTGGACTAGAACAAGAAATATCTAGCCCTACTTTTACTATTGTTAATGAATATAAGAAAAATGAAATTAATATTTATCATTTTGATGTTTATAGATTATCTGATTCAAGTGAATTTTCGGAAATTGGTGGAGAAGAATATTTTGAAAATGGTATTTGCCTAATTGAATGGGGTGAACTAATTGAAGATATTTTACCTAAAAAATATATACACATAACATTTGAAAAAGATGATGAAAATGAAAATATTAGGAGGATTTATTATGAAAATATTGAGTATTGATACCTCAAGTGATATTTGTGGAGTCTCTATCTTAGAAAATAATAATCTTATTTATAATTTTGATATTTCAACAGGTAGAACACACTCTGAAAATTTAATGCCTATGATTGTTAAAGGTTTTGAAAATTTAAATATATCTTTAAATGATATCAATTTATTGGTTTGTGATATTGGACCAGGTTCATTTACAGGCATTCGTATTGGTGTTGCTACTGTAAAAGCATTCTCAGATAGTCTAGATATTCCTTGTATAGGCATAAGCTCTTTAGAATCTCTAGCATATAATGTTTCAAATTCTAAAATTGTTTTTAGTATTTTAGATTGTAAAAATGATAATTGCTATTTTGCACTATATGAAAATAATAATGGTTATTACGAAAATCTAATTGAACCACAGGCAGAAACGATAGAATCTGCAATAACTATTTTAAAAGACTATGCCAAAGATAATTTCGAAAATGAAGAAATTACATTTGTAGGTGATGGTGTTGAAGTTTTTGAAAAACAAATAAAAGAAAATTTTGAAAATATAAAAATTTCTACTTCAAATAAATTAAACTCTTTTAATTTAGGAATTTGCGGATACAAAAAATATCAAAATGGTTATGATTTAAATACAGAAATTTTACCATTATATTTAAAAAAACCTCAAGCCCAAAGACAATTAGAGCAAAAATTGAAAGGCGCTAAAAATGGATAATATAATAATTAAAAAAATGGAATTAACTGATTTAGAGACTATAAAAGATAATTTAGTCTCTGATTTTGATGATTTTTGGAACTATAATATTTTAAAAGAAGAACTTCAAAATAAAAATTCAAAATATTTAGTAGCAAAATCAAATGAGCAAATAATTGGATTTGTTCGGAATTAAAATTGTGCTAGATGAAGCTGATATTATGAATATTGTAACTAAAAAAACATATAGAAGTAATGGAGTTGGCACATTACTTTTAAAAAGCATAATTTCTTTATGTTCAAATCTTGATGTAAAGAAAATAAATTTAGAAGTTAATGAAGAAAACCTAACTGCTATTCATTTATATGAAAAATTTGGTTTCAAAAAAATTGGTAATAGAAAAAACTATTACCAAAATAAAAATGCTATTCTAATGTCCCTTACCAAAATTGATGTTGATATCCTTATCTAAATCAATTTTGGTATATTTTACACCACATTCATCAAATAATTTTCTAGATGCAATATTATTTTCAGAATCCTTATATTTATCAGACAAATAAATTATTTCCTTTATTCCAGATTGAATTATTATTTTTGCACATTCGTTGCAAGGGAATAAATCTACATATAATTTTGCATCTTCTAAATCTTTTTTATTTCCTCTGTAATTTAAAATTGCATTTAATTCTGCATGACAAACATAAGGATATTTTGTATCTAAATTATCGCCTTCTCTTTCCCAAGGAAATTTATCATCATCAAACCCATTTGGTGCTCCATTATATCCTATTCCAAGAATTCGATTATCACTACTTACAATACATGCTCCTACCTGTGTTGAAGGGTCTTTACTTCTCATTGCGGATAATCTTGCTATTGCCATAAAATATTCATCCCATTTTAAATAATCTTTTCTTTTACTATTCATACCATTCTAGCTCCCATCCATCTAATATTACAGTATCTCCTTCATGAACTCCTAACTCTTTCAATTTTGCATCTACTCCAAGATTTCTTAGTGTTTTTTGTAAGTAATATATTGATTCATTATCTTCTATATTTACTCTTCCCATTAGTCTTTCAATTGCTTTTCCTGTTACAATAAATACTCCATCTTCTACCTTTGCTGTCCATTTTTCTTCTTCCTCTAATGTATATATTTTTCTCTCTTCATATTCTATCAAATCTTCTTTTGGGAGATCTTTTAGGGTCTCTTCCACATAATTTATTAGTTCTTGTACACCTTGCTTAGTTGCTGCTGAAATTTTGAATACTTTAATATTTTCTTTTTTAGCTAATTCTTCAACTTCTTTTAGTAATTTATCATCTTGAATTACGTCTATTTTATTTGCTACAATTATTTGCTTTCTGGTTGATAGCCTCTCACTATATTTTTTTAATTCTTTATTTATTGCATAAAAATCTTCCACTGGATTTCTTCCTTCAATTCCAGATACATCTAAAAAGTGTAATAATAGTCTCGTTCTTTCTACATGGCGTAAAAATTGAATTCCAAGCCCTACGCCTTCACTTGCACCTTCAATAATTCCAGGTATATCTGCTATTACAAAACCATCTCCATTTTTTGTTTTTACAACTCCTAGATTTGGTTCTAATGTTGTAAAATGATAATTTGCAATTTTAGGCTTTGCATCTGTTACTACTGACAAAAATGTTGATTTACCCACATTAGGAAATCCTAAAAGTCCTACATCTGCTAAAAGTTTTAATTCTAGAATTATTTCTTTTTCTTCTCCTCTTTCTCCATCTTCAGAAAACCTTGGAGCTTGTCTTGTTGATGTTGCAAAATGAGAATTCCCTCTGCCACCTTTTCCACCTTTTAAAATCAATTCAGTTTGTCCTGGTTTAGATAAATCTGCAACTACTTTTCCAGTTTTAGCATCTTTTACAACAGTACCAATTGGTACTTTAATATATAAATCTTCTCCATATTTACCATTACAATGACTTCCACTTCCATTTTCTCCATTTTTGGCTTTAAACTTTTTATTGTATCTAAAATCAATTAAGGTATTTTTATCTTTATCAACTTGGAAATAGATATTTCCACCATTTCCGCCATCTCCACCATCAGGTCCTCCAGCTGCAACATATTTTTCTCTACGAAAAGTTGCTGCACCATTTCCACCATCTCCTGATTTAATTATAATTTTTGTATAATCTGTAAACATTTAACACTCCTTTTTTTCAACCGCTAGGACGAACCAATGGGGACGGACCTTTTGGTT
>CAMNPT010000039.1 GCA_946548575.1 uncultured Clostridium sp.
CCCAAATGATGTAACAATACTTGCTACAAATGATGAAACAATAAGAGAAGTAACACTAATAACATGCACAAACGGAAATAGAGAAAGACTTATATTAAAGGCAAAAGAGATTTAAAAATAAAGGAGGAATGCTAAAATGGCGAACCTATTTAAGAAGCCAAGCAAAAAAACAGCTATAACAGCAGGAATAACAGCTGCAATATTGGCAATTATAGCAGTAAGTGGTACAGCTGTATATTTAAAAAGTAGAACACAAACTGAAGCTGCCGATTTAGACAATCAAGCTTCAAGCACAAGTCAAACTGCAGATAGCGGAACAAGTTCTCAAAATGAAGGGCAAAGAACAGATACACAACCAGAAAATGATGGAACAACACAAGATGCAGGTACAACTAATGAAGGAACTGCAACTGATGGTACAACAGATACAACTGCAACTACAACAGGAACACCTGGTACAGGAACAACAGGAACAACAGGAACAGCAACAAGAACTACAACAGGAAATACAGGAAGAACAGCTACTACAGCTGATAATATTCAAGATGCAACAATAACTAGAACAGAAACAACTGAAATACCTGAAAGACAAATTGCAGAAGGACATTTTGTAGGTTGGACACCAATGGATGTAAATGCAGAATTAGCATCTGCAAACATAAAAGCAACACCTGATGATATTATAACAACAAAAACAGGTGATAAAAATGTAAAACAAGGTGAAAAAGTTACATATGTAATAACAGTAGAAAATAAATCAGACAGAGATTTAAAATCTATAGAAGTTAGAGATCCATTAAATAGTGATATTTTAGATTTATCTACTATAAATTTCTTAGATAATACTCAAAAAGCTGAGACTATAGGTAACACTCTTGTTTGGAATATTGATATTGATGCAAAAGCAACAGTAACATTAAAATTTGAAGTAACTGTAAAAACAAATGTAGCAGCAGGTACTAAATTAGTTAATACAGTTATAACAAATGGTAAAGAAATAACAGATAAACCAGAAACAGAAGTTGAAGAAGCAACAAAGAAAATAACAGTTGAAAAAACATGGGTTGGAGACGAAAAAGTTTCTGATACAGTAAGACCATCAAACTTAACAGTAAACTTAAATGATGGAACAAAAGTTGAAATGACATCAAGTGATAAAAAATCTGACAATGTATGGAGCAAAGACGTAGAAGTTGACAAATACGATGATGCTGGAAATGAAATAACATATAATTATGCAAGTGAAACATCAACAGATGTAAATAAATTTGCAAGCTATACAGCAACAGTAGGTGATGCAACAGCTGACACAATAAAAGTAACAAATACTTATAAAGCACCAGAAGTAACAGACAGAACATTTAATAAAGATGGAAAAGATGTAATAACATCAAAAGACGAAAAAGTAAATTACACAATAACATATGGGGCAACAGTAAAAGACTATAAAGGAAAAGCAACAGTAACAATAGTAGATACATTACCATATGAAATAGATTTGGATAATTCAAATATAGCAAATGGAACATACAGCAAAGAAAATAAAACAATAACATGGGTAGAAGAATACGATGTAGATACATTTACAAATGGAGCAAAAGAAATATCTATAACAAAGAACATTGAAGTAGTTTATAAAGATATGAATGTAACAGCAGGAACATTTGTAAACAAAGCAGATGCAACATTAAAACTTGATACAAATAAAGAAGAAATACCAGAAGAACCAGAGGAGAAACCAACAACACAAAACTTCAAGAAAGACATAAAAGTAGTAAAAGTATGGCAAGGAGATTCAGAGGTTGCAAGTAAGGTAAGACCAAGTGATGTAACAATTAATTTAAATGAAGGTAAATCAATTAAATTAAATTCAACAAATTCAAATACTTGGGAAGACACAATAAAAGATGTTGATAAATATGATAAAGACGGAAATGAAATAATATATAATTATGTAAGTGAAACATCAACAGATGCAAACAAATTAGCAAGCTATACAGCAACACCATCAAAAGATGGAGATACAATAACAGTAACAAATGCATATGCAGGAGCACCAGAAGTAACAGAAAATAATATCAACAAAGACGGAACAGAAAAAATAACATCAAAAGATGATGAAGTAGAATACACAATAAACTACACAACAAAAGTTGATAAATATAAAGGAAAAGCAACAATAACAATAGTAGATGAATTACCATATGCAATAGATGTAAGTAAATCAAACATAAAAGTTGAAGGATTTAATGAAAATTATGATGCTAATGCAAAAACAATAACATATACAAAACAAGTAGATATAGATACATTTACAAATGGAGTATACACAGTAAATGAAGAATTAAAAATCAAAGTAGTATATGAAGGAATAGACACAACAAAAACATCATTAACAAATAAATCAACAGGAAAAATAAAACTAGAAGAAACAGGTGATGAAACACCAACAGATCCAGACAATCATGAAACAGAAACAAACTTCAAGAAAGACATAAAAGTTGTAAAAGTATGGCAAGGAGATTCAGAAGTAGCAGATAAAGTAAGACCAAGTGATGTAACAATCAATTTAAATGAAGGAAAATCAATTAAATTAAATTCAACAGATTCAAATACTTGGGAAGACACAATAAAAGATGTTGATAAATATGATAAAGACGGAAATGAAATAATATATAATTATGTAAGTGAAACATCAACAGATGCAAACAAATTAGCAAGCTATACAGCAACACCATCAAAAGATGGAGATACAATAACAGTAACAAATGCATATGCAGGAGCACCAGAAGTAACAGAAAATAATATCAACAAAGACGGAACAGAAAAAATAACATCAAAAGATGATGAAGTAGAATACACAATAAACTACACAACAAAAGTTGATAAATATAAAGGAAAAGCAACAATAACAATAGTAGATGAATTACCATATGCAATAAATGAAGAAAAATCAGATATAAATGTTGAAGGATTTAATGCAAAATATGACGCTAATGCAAAAACAATAACATATACAAAACAAGTAGATATAGATACATTTAAAGATGGAGCATACACAGAAAATGATGAATTAAATATTAAAGTAGTATATGTTGGAATAGACACAGCAAAAACAGCATTTACAAATAAAGCAACAGGAAAAATAAAACTAGAAGAAACTGGAGATGAAAAACCAACAGATCCAGCTAGAAAAGATACAGAAACAGAATTTAAAAAATTATTAACAGTTAAGAAAGTATGGCAAAGAGATACAGCTTCAGTAAGACCATCAAATATAACAATAAAAATAACAGACAATAAAGAAGCAACATTAACACCAGGTCAAGATAATTCAAATACATGGGAAACACAAATTGCAGTTGACAAATATGATGCAAATGGAAATGATAAAGTTTATGAATTTGTAAGTGAAAGTTCAACAGAAACTGAAAAATTATCTAATTATTTAGAAGCTGACAGAGAAGTTGATAATAATTCAACTAAAGATACTATAGTTGTAACAAATAAATATAGAACAATTAGTGTATCAGGAACAAAAACATGGGATGATGTTGATAATATTAAGGCAACAAGACCAACAAGTATTAATTTAAAATTAATGAAATCTGTTAATGGTGAAGAGCCAACAGACACAGGAATTACAAAGACTGTAAATGCACCAGAAAATACAGCTGATGTACAAAACACATGGAATTATACATTTGATAATTTACCTGAGTATGAAAATGGAAACAAAATTACTTACTCAGTAGTAGAGCAAAATGTAGAGACAGGATATACAGCAACACCTGATGGTATGAATGTAACAAATAAATATCCTGTAGAAAGAATAGAAACAGAAAAAACAAGTGAAGTAGTAAGTTGTGCAGAAGATAAAACAGAACATGCAAAAACAGCAAATACAAATAATCAAAATGCACAATACAAAGTTGTAGCACATGAAGGTGACGAAATTAAATATACAATTACAGTTAAAAATACTGGAAATACAACAGCAACAGTAGATATAAATGACCAAATAAAAACAGGATTAAAATATGACGGTGGAGAGATAACAGCAACATTATCAGGAGCTGAAACAGATAAAACAGCACCAGCAACATCTGGATTAATTAATGGAAATGTATTAACATTATCTAATTATCAAATAGATGAAGGAGTTACATTAACACTTACATTTGTTGTTAAGGTAGAAGATTTATCTGAGGAAGAAACATCAAAAGTTATAGATAAAAACATTGCAACTATAACTAATGATGGAAATACAAATACACCATCTGATGAAACAGAATATGAAGTTAAGAAAGCTAATATTACAGCAACAAAAACTGTAGACTTAGATAAAGCAGAAAAAGGAGACACATTACACTATACAATTACTGCTACAAATAATTCTGATGAAGAAGGAAAACTTGTAATAAAAGATGATTTAACTACATTAATTAATGAAAATAAAATTGAAAATGTAAGAAATGTTCAATTAAATGGAGTAGCTAAACCAGAAATTTATGCAAATAACATAATTAATTATACTGATGATCACTTTGCAGGTCATGCAACAGCAACAATAACATTTGATGTAACAGTAAAAACTGCAACTGTAACTGATGAAATAATAAATGTTGCTAAAGTAAATAAGAAAGATTATACAGCAAAAACAACTGTAATTAAGAAAGTTTACTCAACAGCAAAACCTAATGAACCAATAAACTTAATATTAGTACTTGATGTTTCAGGAAGTATGACTGCTGATGGAAGTACAAGACTACAAGATATGAAGACTGCAGCAAATTCTATGATAGATAAATTATTCCCAGAAGGAGAAACAACAGACTCAACAGTATCAATTATAAAATTTGATACAGATGTGAACCTAATATTAACAGCTAATAAACAGGCAAATAAAAATACTATAAAAAATACAATTAATAATTTAAAAACAAGAGAAGGCACAGATGGAGCAGGAACTAATATTAATGGAGCATTACAAGCAACTAACAACTTATTATCAAGTGGAACATTAAATAATAATAAAAAAGTTGTAGTGTTCTTAAGCGATGGAGCTCCAACACCAGCATACTATATCCAAAACGGAGGAAGGTATGACGGTTATAAAATAGATAATAATGACTTTACTAATAATACAGAAGCAAACATCAATGCAAAAGCAAATGAGTTAAAAGGTAAAGCAAATGTTAGCGTATATACAATAGGTTTAGGAGTAAATAGTTTATCAACAGAAAGAAGTTCAAGTTCAATATATACTGAATGTCCAAACCAAGGTCTAGCAAATGTAACAGCTACAAAATCTTATACAATAAAAAGAGATGGAGAAGAAATTTCTGGAAATACGGCATCAAGCGGTGATGAAATTTATTATACAATTACATTAACAAACAATTCAGATAAAGATGCGACAGTAAATGTAACAGACACTAAATCAAATGATGTAACTATAAGCAATAATATATCTAACTCTGGAAGGCCATATGGAAACGGAATATATTGGTCAAATATTAGTATAGAAAAAAATAAAAGCATAACATTAACATATAAAGCAACAGTAGATTATGATTATGGTTGGGGCTGGAGTCAATCTAGCAAGACTATAAATCTAACTACAGAAGGTGTATCATTAGATGTACAAAAAACAGGTTGTGGAGAGGCAAATTGTATTAAAGCAAATGACGGAAATTATTATCACTGGGAAGGAGAACAAAGCGTAGCTAAGAGAATACTAAAAAATATTGCATCAGATACAAGCAAATATAAAGAATCAGATGATGGTGTAACTAACCTAACAAACGTATTCGATGAAATATTTAATGATATGACAGGAAAAACAACAACACATACTGTAGAAACAGCGCTAGATTCAACAATAACAATACCAGAAACTAGAACATTAGCTGGAGATACAATTAAATTAAAAATAGGGGATGCAGCTCCTATATCATATAAAATAAGTGAAATCTCAACAGAAAGTGGAAAAGATGGTATAAAATACACACCTGGAGTTGGATTTACATGGACAATTAAAAAAGCTAATGAAAATGATAGACTTGAATTAATTTACACTTATCAAAAAGCACAATAGTAAAAAAGGTAGGTCTAATCCTACCTTTTTTAGATAAAATTATAATTAAAAAGGGGAAATAATTGTGGCAAAGGCAAAAAGGATGAAAAATAAAGCAAGAAGGTTAAAGAATAAAAAAGATTATAAAGAGAGCAATATAGATATAAAGAAAAATTTAAAAGTTATTGGAAAATTTATAATTATAATGCTTATAATAATTGCAATTTTCTTTATAGTAGAAAATATAGCAGGAGATAAATCAGAGAAACATATAAAAAATATTGAAAAGGAAAGAACATTTGAAAATTTAACAATAAAAAATATTCAAATAAAATATGAAGAAGAAAATAGTTATTTTAAACTAGAATTACTAAATGAAAGTGATACTGATTTTGCAGAAAGAGATATAAAAATTATATTTAAAAACGAAGATAACACTGAATTTGCCAATATTAGATACCACTTAAATAATATAAAACAAAAAGATACCTTTTATATAAATACAAGTATAAATAAAGATTTAACACAAGCAAAAGATTTTTATATTGAAAATGAATAAATAAAAAACCCTAATTTTATAATTAGGGTTTTATTTATATTCAATTAAATTCTAAACCATTACACTTGCGAACATCAAGAATAAAACATATAATAAAGTTTTAGCTGACATACGAATTGTAGTTTTAGCAGTATTCTTTATTACTATTAACCTATGTTCTTTTCTAACTGTTAAAGCTAAACAGTTTGTTACTGGTGTGTATTCTTGAGTTTTCATAGTAATCAACTCCTTTATCTTATCGTAAATTTAACAAATTTTTACTTTAGTAATCAATTATTTTTAGTATCTTATACTTTAATGGTACACGAAATATTACAAAAAGTCAAGCAATTTTACAAAAAAATAACAAATTTATTACAAAAATATTACAAAAATGTTACAAAAAAGAACCGATAAGTAAAAAAGAACTTATTTTTCATTTCATAAAAAAAGTTATTTTTATTTATAAAAATAACTTTTTAATTACTTACTGTTGGTGGTATTTCAAATTTTACATCAAAAAAGTGAAAATCATTTAAAGTATTATCCTCTAAACAAGCTAAGTAAACATCTAATTCATCTAAATTTTTACAAGCAGCAATAACAGCTGGATGTAAATTATAATTACCTAAAAGTTCCATAGCAAGAGAAAAGGCCTTTAATTTAGAAGCTTTTTCTCTTTTTCTCATTAATTTATGTGCTTCTCTATATCTTGAAATAGCAAAAGGTTTATAATGTTTAATAGGTTTTGTATAAACTTCATTTATAACATCATTTAAAGTTTTGTATTTACCAGAACTTTCTAATAATATTCTTTTTAAATCTTCAACTTTATATGGTAAAATAACTTTTTTCTGTTTTTCAGAAATAATTAAAGTATCTTCTACAAAATAATCGCTTAAATCATCAGTATTGATAAGTTGACTAACTACTCTTTTTTTAGGTTGTTTATCATTTTTTAGTTCTTTAAGTATTTTAGAAAAGTCAGTAATACTAGATTTATGCAAAAATTCTTCAATATCTTTTGTATTATTATATAATTTTGTCATTCCTTTTGAAAAAGAAGAATTATATTTTTCAACTAAATCCTCATCAGAATAAGAATCTTCTACTTTATTAAATTGTTTCATTAAATCTTCGACTATAATAATATTTTCATTTGATTTAGCTAAAGTTTCTGTTGATATATTTAAATATTTAAAAATTTTACTTTTAGGATTAACAATATAAGTAAACTCTACATTACCTAGGATGTTTTTCATATAAAATAAAATTTGTTTATTAAAAGTGCTTTGTATATCTAAAGTTGCAGCCAAAGATTTTTTTTCTAAAGAAAGTATTTTATTTATACTATCATCATTTGCAACATTAATCATTTGTAATCCTCCACGTTAAATCTAAAATTATTATAACATTGCAATAAAAAAAAGTAAATGGAAAATTTTAAAAAGTTGCAAAAAATGTTGAAAAAAATAATTTGTTATGATATAGTGAAATAGGATAAAGATATATTATAATATATGGTGAAAGGAACGAAGGAAATGAAAAAATTTATTAAAGATCTTTTATTTATTATTTATGCGGTTGTAGCAATATTTGTTACAGTATGTTTACTATCATACAATCAATTTAAAATTTCTGAATTTGGAGACAAAGCATTAGTTATTATTAAGGACAATAATATGGTTCCATATTTTGAAAAAGGATCAATTGTTATAGTGGACAAAAAATCTACAGTTCAAACAGGAGATAGAGTATTTTTCTATAATACATATAATCAACAAATAGAGGTTGCTTTATCTAGTGTAACTAAGGTAGAAAGAGTTACAGATACTGAAAAAACATATACATTACAAGGTGATAGAAGAATATCTAGTGAATATGTTCTAGGAAGTAGTAGAGATGTAAAAGTTATAAAAGGTGCAGGTACTGTTTTAAATATTTTAGAATCTAGATGGGGATTCTTATTTATAATAGTATTACCTTCATTATTAGCTTTTATATATCAAATAACTATAGTTGTATCTGATATAAGAGGATTAAGTAATAAAGGAAAAGTAAATGAAGAAGAAGCATAATAATATAAAAATTTTATTTATTGTGGGATGTATAATATTTGTAATTTTATTAGCTTATGAAATAATGCATATTTATGCATTATTTCATAGTGAGGTTTCTGGAAATTTACAATTTAGAAATGGTAAATGGAATATAATTATAAATGGAACAGAAATATCTAAAGGAATAGAAACAAGTTTTGTTATAGACAGTATAGAAACAGAAAATAATGAACATGTGAAAGAAAACAAATTAGCACCAGGATTATCTGGAAGTTTTGAAATATCTATTGTCCCACAAGATACAGATGTTTCTATTAAGTATGATGTAACATTAAATCAAGAGCAGTTAGGCAATAATATAAATATAAAATCCATACAAGAAACAGATGAAGGAAATACTCTAGTAAAAACTGGAGAGAATACATATACAGGAGTAATACCTTTACAAAAAGTAAAACAAGGAACTACAAATAATCTAAAAATGGAAGTTGAATGGCAAAATATTGAAGAATATGATGCTAATGATAGTACACTTGGTTCACAATATAATTCAAAATTACAAATTCCAATTACAGTAAAAGTAGTTCAATATTTAGGAGAAGAAATAGTTCCATATGTCGAAAGTGGCGAATAAACATAAGAAAATAAGGTGATAATATGGAAATATTAAAAAAAATAATAAATATAATATTTAATATTTTAATAATAATTGTCCTAATTTTGATAATTCTAAGTGTATATTATATTTTTCAAATGAAGGTACAAAAAAAGGACAATGCAAGCATATTTGGATATGCTTTTTTTGAAGTGGCTACAGGAAGTATGTCAGGAACAATTGAAATAGGAGATGTAGTTATAGTCAGAAATACAAAAGATGTAGAAGAAAATGATATTATAGTTTATAAAGAAAACGATAATTATATAACACACAGGTTAATAAAAAAACAGAAAGATAAATATATAACAAGAGGAGATGCAAATAACTCAGAAGATGCACCAATAGATAAAGAGCAGGTTTATGGAATAGTAGAAAAGGTAATTCCAAAAGTAGGAGTATGGAAAAAAGTATTATTTTCAAAAGAAGTATTAATATTAGGAGTAATTTTAGTATTAATAATAGGTATACTCATTTCGCTAAAAAATAAAACGGAGGATAAGAATGATTAAAAAGAAAAGAAGAATATTATATGTGAAATTAATTATTCTTTTATTAGGATTTTTAGTGCTTTTAAGAATATTTACACTAGTCTTATCTAGATATGAAAGTGAATCAAAATCAATAGCAAATGTGGATATGGCATTTTACTTATTAAAAGAGGATTTTTCACAAATGTCACTTAATTTAGCAACAATCTTACCTCAAGAAAATGAATATGTATATACATTTTCAATAGGAAACCAAGATGGGATAAAAACAGCAGAAGTTGATTTAGAATATGATTTAATACTAAGAACGACAACAAATCTACCACTATCTTATGAATTGTATATGAACCAAAATTATACTGATTCTAATGCAGAAAGTATTATAGAAAGTAACAATGTAGAAGCTGATGATTATAATACATATTTTAGAACTATAACAACACCAAAACAAACATTATACTATAGAACACCAACTACAAATGTATATCAATTAGTAGTACATTTTCCAGAAAACTATAATACAGTAAATTACCAAGATATAATAGAGCTACTTGAAATAAAAGTAGATGCTAAACAACTTTTATAAATGATAAATAATTAAAGAAAGGCTAACTTATGAAAAAGGAAAAAACAAAAATTAAAAACAAATACACAATGCTTAGATTATTGCTGGTAATATTAATATTTATAATATTAGCTTTTTTGATTAGTGCATTTGGTAGATATGTTACAAATAGTGTTAATAACTTTTTTATGAGAAGTAAAGAATTTTACTTTAATAGTGATAAATTAAAGGAAAATACAGCGGTTTATCAAGTTGATAACTGGTCTGGGATAGATGATTATACAATAGTCGTAAATATGAATAGTAGGAAAAACAATTTACAGGCAACAACTTATGATATAGGATATAACATAACATATAGTTGTTCAGATAATGCAATATGCGAGTTGGAAAAAACAAGTGGAACAATTCCATCTGATACAAATTCAGACTCATTTTATTTAAGAATTACACCAAATAGACAATTAGAAGTTGGAGATAAAGTAGAGGTTGAGATTACAGCATCATCAACTGCACAGTATAAAAAAACATTAAAAGGAAAATTTACATTAGTTGTAGGAAAAGAAAGACTATCTTATGAAATAACAGACTCAGTACAAAGTCCATATATGCAATTAAGACTCACAAATACTTTAACATATTATATTGTTGAGCAAGCATTTGACTCATATACAGTTGGACAAAAAATAGACTCAGATACATATAGAGCATTATCAGATACAAATAAGGCAAAATGTTATTCAAGTATAGTAACTTTAAGTTTTGACCCTACAGTAGTTTTAATTGATACAACAAACGAAATTGTAGAAAATGCGATTACTACAACAAAAACAACAATTAATGGAAAAGATTATATAAATAGTATAACAATAAAAATTGATGCTATATCAAGCCAGGATATAAGATTTTATAAATTAAACATTGCAAATGATTACACATATCCGAAAGGCAATAATACATCAATTGTACAAATAACCAGTGAATAGGAGCAATGTATATGTCAGTAAATATAATGAAACAATATACAGATTTAACAAAAAAACAAATAAATGCTTATATGAAACTTGTTTTTGGAAATAAGTTTGTAAAAAAATATTGTGATTCATATTCTCAAACATATTTAAATATTAGATACAACAATTTTAATGATGATAACACAAATAAAACAGCAAGAAAAAACATAATAGAAAAGTTAAAAGAAACTCAAGATGATTTGGAAATTTCTAATATTTCAGATAGAGAAATAATAGAACAAATGAGAGTTTTTTATTACTATGTATTATATTTTGATAATGTTGTATATTATAAAGACTTATATAAAATTATTGAAAAAATAGAAAAATTAAGAAAAAAGATATTAGGAAAAGAAGAAAAAAATTTCAAAGAAAAACTATATGAAAATATTTTAACATATATAGAGCAAAAACAATTATTAATAAATAAATTTGATTCAGAAGTGTTTTATTTAAAAATTACCAGTTATGAAGATTCTAATGATGCATATAGAATAAACTTAAAATACAATATAACATTTCCTGAAGAATACAGCAATTATGCTGTTGAAAGAGCTTTTAATAAAGGTATAATAAATGAAGATAGACTATTAGTAGAATATTATTTAACTACTGTACATGTTATTAAAGATATATTAAAAGCTAATTTTAAAAGACAATATATATTAGAATTTAATAATAAATTATTAAAAAAACCAAAAAAACTAAAGAGCTTACTTAATATAATAAATTACAGTGCAATACAGGAAAAAGTAAGTTTAAAAATAAGATATGAATATTTTTTAGAAAATAAAGAAAAAATTTATGAATTAATGCAAGAAGGCTTTAAATTTACAATTATATTAGATAATTCATTTGAGGTAAATTATAAAAATATAGAAGACTTAAATATGTTTAGATACATTATTATAAATAAAAATATAAAAAATTATGAAGAAATAAATGAATATAAAAACAATTTGAATAATGTACTAAGGGTATAGAAAATGCGAGGTAAAAAATGGAGACATTTACAAGATTTTTATATGAATTTTTAGAGCAGTTTTTCTCAGGACTAATTGGAGTTGCAAAAGCTTTAGGCGAATGTCTTAAGCAGATGTTCGATTTGAAAGCTTATCAAAATATATTAAATACATATAAAGGAGATTTATCAACACCAGAATGGGTGCTAGTTATTATATCAATATTATGTATTTTAATATTAATAGCATTAGTAGTGGGATTAATAGTTTTATTAGTAAGAAAATATATGAAATTTAGAAGACAAGCAATAAATCAAGATGAGCTTTTAGATGAAGTAGCATCTTTAAATTCTCAGGTTGCAAAATTAGTAAAAGAAAAAGAAGAAATATTAGCAATGAAAGTATCACAATTAGGTTTAAAACCAGGGGAATCTCCAACTGAAGATGTATCATCTAAAGGGGAAGATGGAAATGATGATAAAGTAACTACAGATAGTAGATTTGCTAAATTAACATTAATAGATGAACAATATGCAAACTATAAACCAAAAGATTATGGGAATAGTTTCACACTACCAGAATTATGTGAAAACTTTAGAAATTTTGCTGCTTCAAAATTAGGATTATATTACAAAATGGATATGATGAGAGTTTTTATTTCTGGATTAGCATCAACTAAACTAGTTATTTTACAAGGTATATCTGGTACAGGTAAAACATCACTAGCTTATGCATGGGGTAAATTTATGAAACATGATTCATGTGTAGCTTCTGTACAACCATCTTGGAGAGATAGAACAGACATGTTTGGATATTTCAATGAATTTACAAAGAAATTTAATGAAACAGAAATGCTTAAAGAAATGTACATAGCAGGATATA
>CAMNPT010000040.1 GCA_946548575.1 uncultured Clostridium sp.
TTTTTTTTTGGCAATCATTCTTTTATTCTTTGTCTTGAACTCTCACCAAAAATCAATTTTTTAATTTTTTTGAATAATGTAATTAATTTATTTTCTTTTTTAGTTACAATTTTTAAAGAAGTTTCAGAACTGAAAGGTTGACCATTTTCTATAGCATTATATTTTAACTCTAACTGATTCATTTTATTAATATAATAGTCGTTGAAGAAAGTATATCCTTCAGTGCTACCTAAATAATCTTTAAAATTATATAATTTTCTTCTAAAATTTTCTACTTCTTCTAAATTAGTTATTTCATCAAAAGATTTATCGAAATAACTTGATATAATAAGATTTTGTGCTCTCATAAAAGTTAAAGTTATTTCACTCTTTAGTTCATCAATTTTACTTAACATACCTTCAATCTTTTTATTTCTATCATCAATAGAAGCTATTTTGTTGTTTAATTTTATGATATTCTCTTCATTTTCTAATATGTCATCAATGGCATTTTGAATGGCCATAAATACTTTAGGTGAAGTTAATTCTGCAAATTTATATTTAAAATTATCATTACTTTTTATAGTACTTTCAAACATTACATCTTCACCAGTAATATAAGCCATTTGATTAGCTAAACAACACTCTAGAGGATAATAAGAAGGACTTATAGTTTCAAAATTAATACCAAAATATTTAACTGATTCTTTTGGAATCTTATTTATTTTTGAAGATATTAATTGAACTGCAGCTTCATTTAGACCTAATCCGTAAACTTTAAATTCAGTATAATCACATAATCCCATTCGTACTAGGTAGTTTCTATTATCTTTAATTTCTTGAATATAATGTATACATTCATGAACAGCAAATTCTTCTATATCTTCATCTTGTATGTGTTCATTAAAATAAATAGATGTGTTTTTGTAAAAGTAATTTGCTTCAGCCATACCTTCAGGCATTTTTGCTTTATACATTTTTAATCTGGATAATCTAATAAATAATTCGTTTTGATTTAAATCAAATGTGGGAAAAGTATTGCATATAGCTATTGAGACATTTCTCGCAATACTGTTAATCTTTAGAGTGTCTAGTGGTTTTATAATTTCAATTCCTTCTTTTTTTAATTCTGTATCTATACTCACTTTTAATTCTCCTTAAAATAATATACTATAATTATACTACAAAAAAATCAATAGTCTATTTCAGAAGTATTAAATATTAATTACAGTTTAATTACAAAAAAATGTCGAATTTTGTCAATGAGTTTTTGTTGACAAAGTATAAAAACCAATATATAATTTAAAACAATTAATATTATAATATTAAAAAAAATGAAAGGAGGAAATATATGGGAAAAGTCACAAATAAAGATATACTAATAGCTGTAAATGGATTAAAAGATGATATAGGAAAAGAAATTAAAGAAATAAAATTTAATTTGACAAAATTAACAGAACAATATAGAGTTTTAGCAGAAAAAGTTTCATATTTAACAGAACAATATAAAGATTTATCAGAAAATGTTTCATATTTAACAGAACAATATAAAGATTTATCAGAAAAAGTATATGATTTATCTGAAGATACACGTAGAATAAGTGGCTCAGTTGCTAGAATTGAAGTGGAACATGGAGAAAAAATTGTAGCATTATTTGATGCTTTTACACTTAATATTGAAAAAATAAAATCAGATGAAACAGATATAAAATTTATCACAAAAAGGTTAGATATACATGATGATGAAATTTATTATTTAAAATCAAAAGTTCAAGGTATTTAAAAGCCTATTAGAACTTAAAAAACTAATAGGCTATTTTTTTCAAATTTAAATTCTTATTATTCAGTATAATAAAATATGATAACAAACACTTTAGCTAAAGTGGTTTATTAAACTTGCAATAAAATATGAAAAATGATAAAATTTCAAACAGGATATGAAAAAAGGATGATGAAATTGAGCAAAAAATTATTGATAACAGAAAAGCCTTCTGTTGCGATGGAATTTGCAAAAGCATTAAAAATAACAACCAACAGGAAAAATGGCTATTTAGAATCTGATAATTGGATAATAACTTGGTGTGTTGGACATTTAGTTACCATGAGTTATCCAGATAAATATGATGAAAAAATGAAGTTTTGGCGTTTAGATACTTTGCCATTTATTCCAAGTGAGTGGAAATATGAAATTATACCACAAGTTGCAAATCAATTTGAAATTGTAAAGAAATTAATGCAAAGAGAAGATATTGAAGTAATCTATAATGCAGGTGATTCTGGAAGAGAAGGAGAATATATACAAAGACTTGTTTTTATGATGGCCAAACCAAATCCAAATGCTAAAATGAAAAGGGTTTGGATAGATTCTCAAACAGAAGAAGAAATTTTAAGAGGAATTAAAGAAGCAAAAGATTTAGCAGAATATAATAGTTTATCAGATAGTGCATATTTAAGAGCAAAAGAAGATTATTTAATAGGGATAAATTTTTCAAGATTATTATCTATTATTTATGGTAGAAATTTAGCTAACAAAATTAATGAAGAAAGAGCATCAATATCTGTTGGAAGAGTCATGACGTGTGTTTTAGGAATGGTAGTTTCTAGAGAAAGGGAAATTAAGAGTTTTGTAAAAACAAAATATTATAAAATAATTCGGAGAATTTGGAAAAGAAGAATCAACTTTTAAAGCAGAATGGAAAGTAAATGAAAAATCAAAAATGTATGAATCTATAAAATTATATAATGAATCTGGATTTAAAAATGAAGATGATGCAAAAAAATTCATAAAAGACTTGGAAGGAAAAACAGCCAAAATAATCGAATTAAAAAAATCTAAACAAAAAGAAAATGCGCCATTATTATTTAATTTGGCTGAAATACAAAACCAATGTACAAAACGTTTTAAGATTAAACCTGATGAAACATTGGAAATAATACAAAATTTATATGAAAAAAAATTAGTTACTTATCCAAGAACAGATGCAAGGGTGCTGTCTACAGCTGTAGCAAAGGAAATATCTAAAAATTTAAACGGTTTAGCAAGAAATTATAAGGATGATGAAGTTCAAGGGTATATAAAAAAGATGGTAGAAGAGAAATATTCTACAAATATTATAAAAACAAAGTATGTAAATGATAGTAAAATAACAGATCACTATGCTATAATTCCAACAGGACAGGGATTTGAAAATTATAATAATTTACCAGACTTACATAAAAAAGTTTATAAAGTTATTGTAACAAGATTTTTAGCTATATTTTATCCACCAGCAGAATATAGTAAAGTTCAAGCAACTGTTGAAGTTGAAAATGAACAATTTAGTTGTAGTGAAAAAATTTGTATAAAACAAGGATTTTTAGAAATATTAAAACCAGATAAAAAAACAAATAAAAAATCCACAAATAATGAAAAAAATGTGGAAAGTAATGATGAAAATGAAGGAAGAGAATCAAATTTAGAAATTTTAAAAGATTTAAAAAAAGGTCAAGAAGTTGAAATAAAAAATTTTGAACTTAAAGAAGCAGAAACTTCTCCACCAACAAGGTATAATTCTGGTTCAATGATTTTAGCTATGGAAAATGCGGGAAAACTAATAGAAGAAGAGGAATTAAGAGAACAAATAAAAGGAGCTGGTATAGGAACATCTGCAACAAGGGCAGAAATAATAAAAAAGCTTGAAAAAATAAAGTATATAGAAATAAATACAAAAACACAAATAATCACTCCAACTTTAAAAGGGGAAACTATATATGATATTGTATATAAATCTATGCCAGATATGCTAAATCCAAAATTAACTGCTAGCTGGGAAAAAGGATTGGACATGGTTGCAAAAAGAGAAATAGAACCAAATGTGTTTATGGAAAAATTAGAAAAATATATACATTCTAAATTTAATAAACTAGTTGTAAAAATGTGATCTTGAGAACCAATGTCAACCAATGGGGACGACCAAGGGGCAACCAAGAGGTCAACCAAGGGGGGCGGTCCTTTTGATTGAACCAAGGGGGACGGTCCTTTTGATTGAACCAAGGGGGACGGTCCTTTTGGTTGAAAAATTTTAAAAAATATGTTATTATAATTGTATTATTTATAAATATTAATTTTCAACCAAAAGGACCGTCCCCCTTGGTTCAATCAAAAGGACCGTCCCCCTTGGTTCAATCAAAAGGACCGCCCCCCTTGGTTGACCTCTTGGTTGCCCCTTGGTCGTCCCCATTGGTTGACATTGGTTTGTTAATTTGAGTAGGAGATTTGCATGAATACTATTTTAGGAGAACTAGGAAAGAATCCGAAGTTTATTGAATTAGTAAACAAAATAGAGAGTGAAAAAAGCCCGATAGCAATATCGGGCTTAAATGACGTGGGAATGATTCAGATTTTATCAGCAATCCAAGAATTCACCAAAAAGCCTATTTGTTTACTTACATATAATGAGATTCAAGCTAGAAAATTATATAAAGATTTAAGTTATTTTATAGAAAAGGTTGATTTATTTAATAAAAAAGAAATTGTTACTTATGACTATGTTTCTGAAAGTAAAGATATCCAATCTGAAAGAATAGAGATTTTAAATAAGATTAAAGAAGGAAAAAATAAAATACTTGTAACAACAATAGAAGCGGTTATGCAAAAACTTCCAGATGCTGATGTTTTATATAAAGATAAATTAAAAATTAAAATTGGAGAGACCTACAATTTAGAAGAATTAAAACATAAACTTGTTAAATTGCGGATATGAGAGATATGATTTGATTGAAGGTAGAGGGCAGTTTAGTATTAGAGGAGGAATTGTAGATATTGCTTTAAATTCTAAAATAGGTATAAGGATTGAATTTTGGGGAGATGAAGTTGATTCTATACGTGATTTTAGTATTTCTAGTCAAAGGTCAATTTCTACACTTAAAAACATAACTATATATCCGGCTTATGAATATATATTAGAAGATGATTTAGAAAAAGTTTGTGAAAGAATAAAAGAAGATAATAAAAATTTTAAAAACCAAGAGATGATTGAAGAGGATATAGAACAAATAAAAGCAGGAAATTATATAAGCAAAATTGATAAATATTTTGATAGTTTTTATACTAAACAAGCTTCAATTTTTGATTATTTAAAAAAAGATTACTGTGTTTTTATTGATGAAATAGGAAAAATAAGACAACGTTTGATAAATGTAAAAAATGATAATAATAATTTATCTCAAGCTTTAATAGAAAAAGAAAGAAGAATTCCAGATGCTATTTCTAATATGTTAGAACTTGAAAATATAGAAGAAATTTTAAATAAAAAACAAATTATTTATATTGAAAAGCAAGATACGAGAATAGAGTATCAAGCTGAAAAATTTAAATTTAATTATCGTGATGTAAATTATTATAAAAGTGAAATCCAAGGTTTATTTGAAGAACTAGAAAAAGGAATAAAAGAAAAAAAGAGGATTTATATATTATTATCTAGTAAAGAAAAAGCAAAAAAATTAAAAGGGTTATTAGATGAAAAAGAGATTCTATCAAAAATAGAAGAAAAATTGAATCAAACAATTATAGCAAAGTCAAATGAAACAGTAGTTACAATTTCTGTTGGAGAGCTTTCATCAGGCTTTGAAAATTATGATTTGAATCAGCTGGTAATTATAGCTGACGAATTAATCACAGGTGAGAAAAGAAAAAAAAGAGTTGTACATACTGCTTTTAGCGAAGGTGAACAAATTATTGTATTTAACGATTTAAAGGTTGGAGATTTTGTTGTTCATAAAAAATATGGAATAGGAATTTATGTAGGTGTAAATACTATTAAAGCAGATGGAACTATAAAAGATTATATCAAAATAAAATATCAAAAAGATGATATATTATATATACCAACAAGTGATTTAGATTCAATCAGAAAATATGTTGGAGGAGATAAAATTCAACCTAAAATTAATAGGTTAGGAAGTAAAGATTGGGAAAATACAAAAGCAAGAGTAAAGAAAAATTTACGTGAAGTTGCAAAAGAATTAATAGAATTATATGCAAAAAGAGAAAAATCTCAAGGATATGCATTTAGTAAAGATAATCCTTGGCAAACTGAATTTGAAGAAAAGTTTCCATATCAAGAAACTGATGATCAATTGAGAAGCATAGAAGAGGTAAAAAAAGACATGGAAACTCCAAGACCAATGGACAGACTTTTGTGTGGAGATGTTGGATATGGTAAAACAGAAGTAGCAATTCGTGCAGCTTTTAAAGCAGCCTTAGATCGGAAAACAAGTTGCATATTTAGCACCTACGACAGTTTTAGCTGAACAACAATATAATGAATTTAAGGAGAGAATGAAAGATTATCCTGTTAAGGTAGAAATATTAAATAGATTTAAAACAAAAAAATATCAAGATGAAGTGGTTAAAAAATTAAAATTAGGTGAAGTTGATATTGTAATTGGAACACATAGACTTTTAAGTAAAGATGTAGAATTTAGAGATTTAGGTTTATTAATAATAGATGAAGAGCATCGTTTCGGTGTAAGAGATAAAGAAAAAATCAAGACTTTAAAAAATAATGTTGATGTATTAACAATGACTGCAACACCAATTCCTAGAACAATGCATATGTCAATCGTAGGTATTAGAGACATGTCTGTCCTTTATGAACCACCACATAATAGAAAACCAGTTCAAACTTATGTATTAGAATATGATCAAGAAGTGATAAGAGAAGCCATTACAAAGGAATTAGAAAGAGAAGGTCAAGTATTTTATTTATTTAATAATGTAGAACAAATACAAAGAAAAGCAGAAGAAATTTCTGATTTAATACCAGAAGCGGAAGTAGCTTATGCACATGGTAGGATGAGTGGTAAGCAAATAGAAGAAATAATGCAAGATTTTATAGATAAAAAGACAAATGTATTGGTTTGTACAACTATATTAGAATCTGGAATAGACATACCAAATGCAAATACTATAATTGTAGAAAATGCAGATAGAATGGGATTAGCACAATTGTACCAAATTCGTGGTAGAGTAGGAAGAGCAGATAGGCAAGCTTATGCATTTATAACATACAAAAAAGATAAATTATTATCAGAAGTTGCAGATAAAAGACTAAAAGCTATAAAAGAATTTACAGAATTTGGCTCAGGATTTAAAATAGCAATGAGAGACCTAGAAATACGTGGAGCTGGAAGTTTGCTTCGGTGAAATTCAATCAGGACATCTAGAACAAGTTGGATATGATACATATTGTAATTTGTTAGATGAAGTAGTAAAAGAAATGAAGGGAATTAAAGTAGAACAAGAAACTGAAGTGCAAATTGACCTAAATGTAACAAGCTATATTCCTGAAGAATATATTGAAAACAGTGAACAAAAGATAGAAATATATCAAAATATTGCATTATGCAAAAATGAAGAAGATATTCAAAATGTTATTGATGAAATAATAGATAGATTTGGAAATATGCCTAGTGAATTAGAAAACTTAATTTCAATTGCAAGAATAAAATATTTAGCGAAAAAGCTTAATATAGAAAAGATTGCAAGTAAAAAAACTTCAGTTGTATTTACATTTGCGCCAAAGGCAAATGAAAATGAATTTGATATATCTAATTTAGTTAAGATATATAGAAATAAAATTAAATTTTCAGCAGGAATTAAACAGATGATTACATTAGAAATAGGAACAATTAATGATAGGGAAATTTTGAATGATGTAACAAAATTTTTAAAATGTTTTTAATGAAAGAAGGGAAATTATGCAAGTTATTTCTAGTAAAGACAATGAACTTATTAAACATATTAGAAAATTAAAAGATAAAAAGGAAAGAGATATTAGCAATGAATATATAATTGAAGGTGTTAAATTAATAGATGAAGCAATAAACGAAAATGCTAATATAAAAAAAATAATTTTGTGTGATGATTGTGAGAAGACAGAATCAATTTCAAAAGATTTAATGTATGAAATTGCAAAATATGATTGTGTTTATGTTAAAGATAATATTTTTAAACTTATTACAGAAGTTAATACGCCACAAGGTGTTTTAGCGGTTGTAGAAAAAAATAATGTAAAAAAAGAAATAAATTATAATGAAGACATTATAGTTGCTTTAGATGATGTGCAAGATCCTGGAAATTTAGGTACAATTTTAAGAACTGTAGATAGTGTTGGACTTACACAAATTTTGGTATCTAAAAAAACAGCAGATGTGTATAATCCTAAAGTTGTACGTTCTACAATGGGTGCTATTTTTAGAGTTAGAATTATTGAGTGTGATGATTTGAAAGAAACATTAAAACAAGTAAAAAAACACAAGTTTAAGGTTGTAGTAACATCACTTCAAACTGAAAATACTATTTATGATATCAATTATAGAAAAAAGGCTATTATAATTGGAAACGAAGCAAATGGAGTTGAAGAAGAAATTCAAAATATGGCAGATGAAAAGATTAAGATACCAATGATAGGAAAAACAGAAAGTTTAAATGCATCTGTTGCAACTGGAATTGTATTATATGAATATGTAAGACAGAAATATATCAGTTAAGTGAAAATAGTTATTTATGAAAGAAGGAATAAAAATTGAAAATAAATGTTGTAATGGTAGAACCAGAAATTCCACAAAACACAGGAAATATAGCAAGAACATGTGCTGCAATTGGTGCAAAATTGCATTTAGTACATCCTCTAGGATTTGATATTTCAGAAAAATCAGTAAAAAGAGCAGGACTAGATTATTGGGATAAATTAGAAATAGAAGAACATAAAAATTTAGCTGAATTTTTGGAAAAATATAAACCAGAAGAAAATAATATGTTTTTTGCAACAACAAAAGGAAAACATGTATATTCAGAACCTAATTATAAAGAGATGGAAGAGGTATTTGTATTGTTTGGAAAAGAAACAAAAGGCTTACCTGAAGATTTATTAAAAAAATATATTGGTAAAACTATTAGAATACCAATGAGGGAAAAACTTAGGTCATTAAATTTATCTAATTCAGTAGCAATTGTAGTTTATGATATATTGAGACAAAAACAATTTGAAAACTTAGAAGAGATTAGTAATTATTTTGTATAGTGTCATTTGTAATTGTCGAATTTTGCGATGAAAAAATGACAAAAAAAGGGGAAAATGCTTGGCTTTTTCCTTTTTTTGTGGTTTAATAATATTAAGAGATATACTTTCATATTTAATTTAAATCAAAAATTTTTTTTCAAAAAATTAAATCTATTAAAAATCAAAGAAAAATAAGAAAAAAAAGAAGGAATAACAAAAACAGTTTACTTTACTTAAAAATTCATATTAACAATCAAATAAAAATGCAATAAGGAGGAATGTATTTGGAAATTTTTACTTATAATGATTATATAAAATGTATTCATACTTTAAGACTAGATGCGGTTTTTAAATTAGCAGAAGAAAGTACAGAATATATTTTAGAAAATGAAGATACAAAAGAAGAAAAAAATAAACATGATAAATTAGCAAAGATTATCTTAAAAAATGAAAAAGAAATGGCGCAATTTATAAATAAATTTTTAGAACCAAATAGAATGATAAAAAGTAATGATTTAATAAAATGTGTGAACAATTATACAAATAAAGGATATAAGAGTAAAGAAGCAGATTTAATATACAAACTTAGAAGTGATGAAGTTTTTTTCGTAGTAGAAAATCAAACAAAAATAGATTATTCTATGCCATACAAAATGTTAAACTATTGTATTGATATTATAAAAGAATGGAGTAAAAATAAGAGAAATGATTTTAATATATTATATCCAATTGTTGTACCAATAATTATATATACAGGAGATGTAAAGTGGAGAATGCCAAGAAAATTAGAAGAGAAACAGGTAGGAAATTATGTTTTAGAAAATTATAAAATAGATTTTAAATATAATTTAATAGATGTAAATAAATTAAATACAAGATATTTATTGCAACAAAAAAGCATGTTTGGATATGGAATGATGATAGAAAAGTCTAAAAATAATGAAGAACTTAGGAAAAATATAAATTTAATAATAGATGATATAAAAAATAAAGAACAATTAGAAAAATTTAGAGATATAATTACATATTTATTTAATGGCTCAATTTAAAAAATAAAAACATCACTCCTTTTAATGATTTGACATAATATAATATTAGGATAAATTACAAGGAGGAAAACTATGGAAAAAATACTTGAAGTTAAAAATGTAAGCAAAAAATATCAAACAAAAAAAGGAGAAATAATTGCATTAAAAAATATCAATTTAAAAGTGAATAAAGGTGAATTTGTAAGTATAATAGGGCCTAGTGGATGTGGCAAATCAACGTTACTTTCAATAATTGCAGGGCTAGAGCAAAAACAAGAAGGTGAAATATATATAGAAAATGAAAAAGTTGAGGGGATATCAGATAAAATTGGTTATATGCTTCAAAGGGATTGTTTATTAGAATGGAGAAATATTTTAAATAATACAATGTTTGGATTAGAAACTAAAGGTATAAAAAATGAAAAAAATATAAATTATACAAAACAACTTTTAAAAAAATATAAATTATATGACTTTAAAGATAAGTATCCATCAGAATTATCAGGTGGAATGAGACAAAGAGTAGCATTAATAAGAACATTAGCAGTAAAACCTAAAATATTGTTATTAGATGAAGCATTTTCAGCATTGGATTATCAAACTAGAATAATGGTAACAAATGATATTTACTCTATTTTAAGAAAAGAACAAATTACAGCTTTAATTGTAACACATGATATTTCAGAAGCAATTAGTATGAGTGATAGAGTATTAGTTATGACAAAAAGACCAGGAACAATAAAGGATATCCATAAAATGGAATTTAATATAGAAAATAGAACACCAATAAATTGTAGAGAAAGCCCTAAATTCAGTGAATATTTTAACATTTTATGGAAGGAGTTAACCATTAATGAGTAATTTAACAATTTCTAAAGAAAGAAGAGAATATTTGAAACAATTAAAAAAGAAAAAGGTGCTAGTTTTAATAACACAAATATTTGTATTAATAGGTTTTCTGTTTTTATGGGAAATACTTGCAAACAATGGCATAGTAGATAGTTTTATAACAAGTAAACCCAGTAGAATTTTTGAAACTTTTATGAATTTACAACAAAATGATTTAATAAAACATATAGAAGTTACAGTTTATGAAACAGTGATTGGTTTTTTCTTTGGAACATTACTTGGAATTTTTATTGCAATTTTACTGTGGTGGTTTGATTTTTTATCTAAAGTTACAGAACCGTATTTAGTAGTTTTAAATAGTTTACCAAAAGTTGCATTACGGGCCAATTATAATTATATGGGTAGGTGCAGGAACATCAGCTATAATAGTTATGGCTGTAGCAATATCATTAATAGTAACAATATTAGAAAATTTAAATGGATTTGTAAGTACTGATAAAGAACTTATAAAAATGGCAAAGACTTTTAATAGTAGTAAACTACAAATATTAACAAAAATTATAATTCCAGCAAATTTATCGACATTTATAAATTCACTAAAAGTAAATATAGGACTTTCATTAGTAGGTGTAATATCAGGAGAATTTTTAGTATCAAAAGCAGGATTACGGCTATTTGATTGTATATGGAGGTCAAGTCTTTAAATTGGATTTAGTAATGACAAGTGTAATTATATTAGGAATTGTTGCAGGTGTAATGTATGGTTTAGTATTATTACTTGAAAAATTTATCCTAAAATCAAAAAAATTTAATTAGGAGGATACAAATTTGAAAAGAAAATTAATAATTAGTATTATTGTAATTTTAGTTATTATAATATCTGTAATAACAATGATTTCTTTAAAGAATACAAATCAAGATACAAATGAAACAAGGACAGTAAAAACAATAAAAGTAAATGAGGTAACACGATCATTATTTTACGCACCACAATATGTTGCAATAAGTGAAGGATTTTTTGAGGAAAATGGAATTAAAATTGAATTAACAACAGCTCAAGGATCTGATGCAGTTATGACATCAGTTTTATCAGGTCAAGCTGATATTGGATTTGCAGGACCAGAAACATCAATTTATGTATATAATGAGGGAAAAGAAGATTATACACAAGTATTTGCACAATTAACAAAAAGGGATGGAGCGTTTTTAATTGCGAGAAAAGATACAGATAATTTTAAATGGGAAGATTTAAAAGGAAAAACTATCATTCCTGGCAGAAAAGGTGGAATGCCATATATGACATTTGAATATGTATTAAAGAAAAATGGATTAACACCTGGTGTTGATGTTATATTAGATGATAGTATAAAATTCGATTTAATGGCCGGAGCTTTTACAAGTGGAAATGCAGATTATGTAACATTATTTGAACCAACAGCTTCAATGACAGAAGAACAAAATAAAGGATATTTAGTAGCATCAATAGGAGAAGCTGGAGGTGAAATACCTTATACAGCATATTGTGCAAAAAAAAGTTATATAGATAATAATGAAGATATTATACAAGGATTTACAAATGCAATATATAAAGGCGAAAAATGGGTAAAAGAGCATACAAGTAAAGAAATTGCAGAATCAATAAGTAGCTTTTTCCCAGATACAGATATGAATATTTTAATCTCAGCTATTCAAAGCTATAAAGATATAGATGCATGGAATGATACACCTGTAATGAAAGAAGAAGCATTTAATAGATTACAAGAAGTTATGACAGAAGCCGGTGAATTAAAGCAAAAAGCACCTTATGATAAAATTGTAAACAATAAATATGCAAACCAAGTGAGGGATTAGGGGACGTTCTTTCCTTCCCTCTTTTAGGGATTAAGGGACACTCCTTAGCTTTTTTGGCTAGGGTATGTGTCCTTATTTTTTTCTTTAATCGTTCATGACGTTCAAAAATAA
>CAMNPT010000041.1 GCA_946548575.1 uncultured Clostridium sp.
AATAAATAAAACTTGCAAATTTGACAAAATATTATATAATATAAGTGGATGGAGGTGAAAAAAATGGAAATATCAAAAGTAGAACAAAGTATAGGATATACATTCAAAAATAAACAACTCTTAAAAACAGCATTAACACACACATCTTATGCTTATGAACATAATGTAGAAAGCAATGAAAAACTAGAATTTTTAGGAGATAGCATATTAGAATTTTTATCAAGCAATTATATTTACAAAAATTATACTAACTTAAAAGAAGGAGAAATGACTAAAGTTAGAGCAGCAGTAGTATGTGAAAAAAGTTTACACAAAGTTGCAAAGTTGCATAATTTTGGTGATTTCTTAAATTTAGGTAGGTCAGAAGTAAAAACAGGAGGAGCAAACAGACCAGCAATTTTGGCAGATAGTGTAGAAGCAGTAATTGCAGCTATTTACCTAGATGGCGGTTTAGAATTTGCAGACAAATTTATTGTTGAAAATTTAAAAGATGAAATAGAGATTGCATCAAAACATGTTGGAGATAAAGATTATAAAACAGTTTTACAAGAAAAACTTCAAGTAAATGGTGATGTAAATATAGAGTACATATTAATAAATGAAACAGGTCCAGACCATAACAAACATTTTGAATTTGAAGTTAGATTTAATGGGAAAAAATTAGCAGAAGGAGATGGAAAAACCAAAAAAGAAGCCCAAATGCAAGCAGCTAAAAAAGCATTAGAAGTATTAAAATAGAATGGAAGAGAGGTAATCTATGAAAAAAAATTACATAATACCGATATTTGTACCACATTTAGGTTGTCCAAATGATTGTATTTTTTGTAATCAAAAATCAATAAGCGGTCAAAAAAAGAGTGTAACAAAAGAAGAAGCGAAACAAATAATAGATAATTACCTACAAGATTTAAAGGTTGATAATGCACAAATTGAAATTGCTTTTTTTGGAGGTAGTTTTACAGCAATAGATAAAGACAAACAAGAAGAGCTTTTACAAGTAGCTTATAAATATATAGAAGATGGAAAAGTAGAAAGTATAAGAATATCAACCAGACCAGATGCAATAGATAAAGAAACATTAAAAAGATTAAAAAAATATAAGGTAAAAACTATTGAATTAGGAGTGCAATCATCTAATGATTATATTTTAAAAAGGGCAAATAGGGGACATACATTTGAAGATGTAAAAAAAGCATCAAAACTAATTAGATGGTATGGTTTTAAATTAGGACATCAAATGATGGTAGGATTACCAGAAAGCACCAGAATAGACGAAATTAATACAGCAAAAGCACTTGTTAAATTAAAACCTAAAATGGTTAGAATTTATCCTGTTCTAGTTGTAAAAAATACTGAATTAGAAAAAGAATATAATGAAGGAAAATATGAGCCATTATCAGTTGTACAAGCTGTAGAAGTTTGCAAAGATTTAGTGAGAATATTTGCAGACAAAAACATAGATATAATAAGAGTTGGTCTACAAAGTACAGATGAAATATCAAATCCAAAAAATGAGAAAAGCGAAGTTGTTGCAGGACCATATCACCCAGCATTTAGGCAACTTGTGGAATCTGCGATGTGGTATGATGCAATTGTTGGAAAAATAAAAAAATTAAATGCAAAAGTAAAAGAGGTTGAGGTTACAGTTAATCCAATTGATGCAAATAATGTTATAGGACATAAAAAAGATAATATATTAAAATTAAAAAATACATATAATGTTGATTTAATTTTAAAACAAGATAAAAAAATAAAACAGGGCAAATCAAAAATTGAAATTACTCAAACATATACAAATTAAAAAAAGCAACTTGATAATATCAAGTTGCTTTTTGCATAAAATTTCTAAGAATAACAATAATAATAAAAAGGTGATTTTATGCAAATAAAAAAAATGGAAATTAAAAAATTAATAATAGGTATAATAGGTACAATTTCAGGAGCATTTATTATGGCATTTGGAATTGCAATGTTTTTATTACCAAATCAATTATCATCAGGGGGAGTTTCTGGTATAGCAACACTTACTTATTATTTATTTAATATTTCAGTTGGAAAAATGATTATGTTTATAAATATACCATTATTTATTTTTTCTTTTTACAAAATAGGTAGAAACTTTTTTATAAAATCATTAATAGGAACAGTATCTTTATCTGTTTTTATAGATATATTAGATAGATTTAAACCATTAACAGAAGATAAGTTTTTAGCATGTGTATATGGAGGAATAATTATCGGATTTGGAACAGCTATTATTTTGAAAGTTAACTCTTCAACAGGTGGTAGTGATTTAATAAGTACAGTTGCAAAAAAATATAATCCAAACATAAGAAGTAGCAATATAATAACCATTTTTGATATAATTGTAGTTTCTTTAAATATGTTCTTTTTTAAAGAAATAGAAGTTGGGTTATATTCAGCTATTGCTATTTATTTGATGGGTAAAATCATAGATATAGTTTTTGAAGGAATATATTTTACAAAACTTATAATAATAGTGTCAAATAAGAGTGAGAAAATTGCAAAAGAAATAGGTGAAAAAATTGAAAGAGGAGCGACTGGACTTTATGGAAAAGGTATGTATACTAATGAAAATAAGGTCGTCTTGATGTGTGCAGCTGGTAGAAGAGATGTATCAAGAATTAGAAATATAGTTAGAAAAATTGACAAAAGCAGTTTTATTATTATAACAAACTCTAGAGAAGTTGTTGGTCAAGGGTTTAAAATAAATTAAACTATTGAAAAAAAGTTATATTTATGTTAATATAAATATATAATAACTATATAATCTCCTAATCAAAGGAGTTATTTATAAAGTAACCGTTGTTTTTCAATTGAAAAGGAGAAAGTTATGAAGATGTTATATGTTATGATATCTGCTTTAATAGCAGTAACAGTTGTTTTAATAATAATTGCGAGATGCTTGCAAAAAGAATTGCAAAATTATAAAAACAACAATTCATTTTCAAAACATGAAAGTAAATATGAAGATGATGGCAAATAATATCGGAAAATAAGAGTCCATAGTGACTCTTATTTTTTTATAATATTAAAATTGTTGAAAAAGTGCAAATTTTATTGTAAAATAAAACAGGTGAGTAGAGAGATGAAAGAACAAAAATACATTTTAAAAAATCCTGATTCATTTGAATTAAAAGATATATTTGAATGTGGTCAATGTTTTAGATGGAATAAACAACCAGACGGAAGCTTTACAGGAGTATTTGGGTATAATGTATTAAATATTAAAAAACAAGGAAAAGATATAATTTTTGAAGGATTATGTGAAAAAAATATAAAAGAAACAGTAGAGAATTATTTTGATTTAAACCGTAATTATGAGGAGATAAAAGAAACATTAGCCAAAATAGATAATAATATGAAAATTAGTATTGAATATGGTAAAGGAATAAGAATTTTAAATCAAGATTTATGGGAAACAATAATTTCCTTTATAATTTCAGCAAATAATAATATTCCTAGAATAAAAGGTATTATAGAAAGATTAGCAAAAAACTATGGAGATGAAATAAAATATAAAGGAACAACATATTATACATTTCCAACACCTGAGCAATTAAAAAATGTCTCAGTTAAGCAATATAGAGAGCTTGGGGTTGGCTTTAGAGATGTACGTTTATATGAAACTACCAAAAAGATATTAGAAAAACAAGTTGATTTAGTTAGTTTAAGGCAAAATCCAAATACATTAGAGGTAAGAGAAGAGCTTTTAAAATTATCTGGAGTAGGTCCAAAAGTTGCAGATTGCATTTTATTGTTTTCAGATTTAAAAAGATTTGATGTTTTTCCAATTGATGTATGGGTTAGAAGAGTTATGAATGATTTATATATAAAAGAACCAGATGAAAACAAAGTTAGTAAAAAGCAAATAGAAAAAATAGCTAGACAAAAATTTGGAGATTTGCAAGGATTAGCACAACAATATTTATTTTATTGGAGAAGGGAAGCTTAAAAATGAGCTTAAGAATTATATATGGAAAGCAAGGTACAGGTAAAACAACTTATTGTTTTTCCGAAATTGCTAATTTAATAAATGAAGAAAAGAAAATTTTTATTATCACACCAGAACAGTTTTCCTTTACTGCTGAGAGAAAATTAATGGAAACTCTAGGAAAAGATGCTGTAATTAATGCCGAAGTAATTACATTAAGCAGAATGGCTTATAGAGTTATAAATGAGGTAGGAGGAAACAAAAATAATCTCACAAAATGTGGTAAAGCAATGCTTGTTTATTCTATTTTGAATGAATATCAAAACAATTTAAAATTTTTAGGAAAGTCAGATGAAAATCTTGAGTTAAGTACTACTGCTATTACAGAGTTTAAAAAACATAATGTAAGTATTGACAATTTAAAAAAAGAGATAGAAAAGACAGATGATATATATTTAAAAACAAAATTATCTGATATGACTTTAATATATGAAAAATTTGAAAATAAAATTAAAAGCAACTATATTGATGAAACAGATCTTTTAACCTTACTTGCTAATAACCTAGATAAAACAGAATTAGTAAAAGATGCCATAATTTATATAGATGAATTTGCAGGTTTTACAAAACAAGAATATGAAGTTATAAAAAAAATGACAATGCTTGCAAAGCAGGTAAACATTACTATTTGTATAGATGATTTGAATTTAAATACAAACCCAGATGTGGATATTTATTATTCAAATAAAATCACACTTAATAAAATTCTAAATTTAGTTGAAGAAAATCAAATAAAATTAGACAAATCAATATTTTTAGAAGAACAATATAGATTTAAAAATGATGAATTAAAACATTTAAGTAACAATATTTATAATATAAAATCAACAAAATATGAAAAAAATGTGGAAAACATACATTTATTTTTAGCAAAAAATGAATATTCTGAAATTGAAAATGTTGCAAAAATAATAAATAAGTTAGTAAGAGAAAATAAAATTAGATATAGAGATATATCAATAATTACAAAAAATATAGAGACATATTCATCATTAACAAAAGCTATATTTAATAAATATGAAATTCCAGTATTTATAGATGAGAAAAGAGATTTAAACCAAAATATTATTGTTCAATATATTTTATCAATATTAGATGTTTTAAATAAAAATTATTCTAATGAATCTATGTTTTCATATATAAAATTAGGGTTTTGTGACATAGAAAAAGATGAAATATTTAAATTAGAAAATTATTGTACAAAATGGAATATTAAGCAAGGTAGATGGAAAAAAGATTTTATTTATGAATTAGATGATGATAAGAAAAAGCCAGAAATAGAAAGATTAAATGAATTAAGAAAACTAATAATTAATCCATTGTTAAGATTACAAGAAAAAATAAGAAAAGATAAAACAGCTATATCAATCACTAAATCACTATATGAATTTATTAAAGAACAAAATATAGAGGAAAAGATATCTCAAAAGATTTTTGAACTTGAAAAAAATAATTTAGTTGATTTAGCAAATGAATATAAAACAAGTTATAATATAATAATAAATATTTTTGATGAAATTGTGAATATATTTAAAGATGATAAAATGACAATTGATAAATATTCAAAAATTTTAAAAATAGGTTTGAAAAATAGTGAATTAGGTAAAATACCAGGGACAGCTGACCAAGTGATTTTAGGAGATGTGGATAGATCTAGAAGTCATAAGGTTAAAGTGATTTTTATTATAGGACTTAATGATGGTGTTTTTCCTAGTGTTAATAAAGATGAGGGATTTTTAAATGACTTAGATAGAGAAAAACTAAAAAAAGATGGAATTGAACTTGCAAAAGGTACAATTGATAAATTATATGAGGATAACTTTAATATATATAAATCATTTACAACTGCAGAAGAACAATTATATTTGTCATACTGTTCTTCAGATTCAGA
Source organism: uncultured Clostridium sp. (assembly GCA_946548575.1). Taxonomy (GTDB): domain Bacteria; phylum Bacillota; class Clostridia; order TANB77; family CAG-508; genus CAG-269. Next base: position 5,907 of record CAMNPT010000041.1, read on the forward strand.
TGGGAAATCTTTAAGGCCATCTATGTTAGTAAATAAAATGAAAAAAATTTACCCGAAACTAATTGAAAAAAGTGATGTTATAAATAAAGAATATGAAGTTATTAATAAAAAGGTTACATATGAAGAATTAATTGAAAATATTTCAAAAATTAAAGCTGGTGAAGATGTTAGTGACATTTGGTATCAAATATATGAATATTATAAAACACAAGATGAATGGAAGGAAATATTAAACTTTGATTTAGAAGGATTAAAATATACAAATTTACCAAATGAAATAAAAAAAGAAAATATAAATAAACTTTATGGAAATACCTTAAATACAAGTATTTCAAGACTTGAAAAATATAGGAATTGCCCATTTTCGTATTATTTACAATATGGCCTTAAATTAAAGGAAAAAGAACAATTAAAAATTCAAAGTATTAATACTGGTACATTTATGCATGAGACAATAGATGAGTTTTTTGAATATGTTTGGCAGGAAAATTTAAATTTAGCAGAACTAGAAGATGAACAAATATTAAAAATTGTATCAAAAATAATTGATGAAAATTTAGAATTGAGCAAGAACCGTATATTTACAGTAACTGCAAAATATAAAGTACTTGTTAAAAGATTAAAAAGGATTATAGCTAAAGCTTTAAAATATATTATTCAAACAATTATATTTAGTGATTTTAGTGTTGAAGGAACAGAGGTAGAATTCGGAAAAAATGGAAAATATAAACCAATTCAAATTAATTTAGAAAATGGTAAAAATGTTGAAATCACAGGAAAAATTGATAGAATAGATACATGTCAAGAAGATAATAAAAAATATTTAAGAATTATTGATTATAAATCTTCTGTAAAAAATATAGATTTAAATGAAGTATATGCAGGAATGCAAATTCAGCTTTTAACATATACAGACGCAATATGTAAACAAGAAGATATAATTCCAGCAGGTGTATTTTATTTTTCATTATTAGAACAGATGATTAATTCAGATAAAAAAATAAGCAAAGAAGAGGTAGAGGAGTCTATACGCAAGAATTTTAGAATGAAAGGATTAATTGTTGCAGATGTAAAAATAATAAAAATGAATGATAATAGTTTAGAATCTGGAAGTTCAAAACTTGTTCCTGCAGCTATAACATCATCTGGAACAGTAAATACACTCAGAACAAATGGAGTGAATTCTGAGGAATTTCAAATATTGCAAAATTACATTTATAAAACAATAAAAGATATTTCAAAGGAAATTTTAAGTGGTAAAATTGATATAAATCCATATTATAAAAAAGGAAAAACACCTTGTGATTTTTGTGAATATAAAGCAATTTGCGGATTTGATCCAAAACTAAAAGGAAATAATTATAATTATATTGACCAAAAATCAAAAGATGATATAATATTAAAAATGAAAAGGGAAACAAAAGCATAATAAAGGAGTAAGAAATGAAAGAAGAAAAAGTACAAATGAGAAAACAAAATATGAAATTATTTCCGATATATAAAAGATTAAGTTGGGATTTTCTTTTTTATTATACAATAATTTTCTTGTTTTTAACACAAGTAAAAAAGATTAATGCTGCAGATGTTGTTTTACTAGATTCTTTTTACTATATATTTTCAATATGTGCACAAATTCCAGCAACTTTTATAATTGAGTTTTTTGGTAGAAAGAGTAGTATAGTTATTGCAAATGTTTTGAATTGTATGTATATGATAATCGTAATATTTGGAAATAGTTTAATAAACTTAATAATTGGTAAAATATTTTGTTCTATTGCCTTTGCAATAAAAAATAGTACAGAACCAAGTTTGCTTAATGAATCTATACCACCAACAAAAATGAAAAGTAAAATATTTGCAAGAATTAATGAAAAAGGAATGTCAGGATATTATATTATGAATGCTATCTCAACGATAATGGCAGGTTTTTTATATGAAATTAATCCATATATTCCTATGATATTATCTCTTGTTACTCTTGTAATTGTAACATTATTATCAGCACTTTTTGTAGAGCCAGTGAAAAAGCAACATAAAAAGGTTAAAGATGAAAATAGCTTAAAAGAAATGAAACAAGCATTTAAATTTGTGCTAAAATCAGAAAGATTAAAAGGATTATTATTATTTTCTGGTGTAATGGTAGGATTTACAAAATTATTGAGTAATAGTTATGAGGTAAGTATGTTAAATGATTTAGAAATACCAGCAAGTTTATTAGGTTTTGTATTTGCAATACTTGGAATTTTATCATCATTTTATACAAGCCACCAAGAAGCATTTCATAATAAATTTAGAAACAAATCACTTACTATACTTGGAATTTTGGCAACAGGAAGTTGCATACTTGCAGGTGTTTCAGGAATAATTGCAAAAAAATATAATATGGGTCTTATTTTAGTAATTATTTTTTATGCAATACAATTTATGGTTGTTGGTATTTTTTATCCATTAATAGAAAAATATTTAAGTAATTTTGCAAATAAGAAAGTTGATACAAAAATATACACAGTAAATAATTTAATAAAAGGTGTTATGGGAGCAATTACAGGTGTGGTTGGTTCATTCTTACTTGAAAGAATGGAAACTGCATATTGTATGATTGTAATAGGCTTAATTTTCGGTGTCTTAATGATATTTGTAAGCAATTTTATGAAAGGTAGAGTTGGTTTAAAACCATCAGAATATTCAAAAGAAGAACTTAAATATGATAAGTTGAAAGATATGGTTTAAAGGAGAGGTTTAATTTGGATTTATCAAATGAAAATGTTATACATATTAAAGAAAATGGTATAGAGTACTTACAATTTCGAAGATTATTAGAATATAAAGATATTATAAGTCATGCATATAGTTTGGGAATAGATAAAAGTTTTAGAACATCTAAAGTAAATGGACAAAAGTTAGAAGAAAGTGAATATAAAAAATCTTTAGAAAATTATGAAAAATTATGCAAACAATTAAATTTAAATTATAAAAATGTGATAAGGCCAAACCAAAATCATACAGATAAAGTTAAAATAGTTGATAAAAAATTCAATGAAAATGAACCTGATTTTAATTTGGAAGAATATACAGATACAGATGGATTGGTTACAAATAAAAAGGATTTGATACTTGCAACAACAAATGCGGATTGTATATTATTACTGTTTTTTGATCCTGTAAAAAAAGTAATTGCCAATACTCATTCTGGATGGAAAGGTACATTGCAAAGAATTTCTGTAAAAACAGTAAAGAAAATGGTGGACGAATTTGGATGTAATCCGGAAAATATAATTTGTTGCATTTGTCCATCAATTAGAAAATGTCATTTTGAGGTAGACAAAGATGTTAAAGAAATGTTTGAAAAAGAATTTAATGACATTGAATTAAATCAAATAATAGAAGAAAAAGGTCAAAATGAAAAATTTAATATAGATACTGTTTTAATAAATAAAGTGATTTTGAAAAACGAAGGTTTAAAATCAGAAAATATTATAGATAGTGGAATTTGTAGTGTATGTAATTCTAATTTAATACATTCTTTTAGAGTTGAGAAAGAAGGTTATGGACTTGCAACTGCAATAATTGGGAGGTAAAAATGATTATTCCAAAAAAATTGAATATAGGTGATACAATAGGAGTTGTAGCACCATCAAATCCAATAATTGGAGAAAATATTGAGGAAATAAAAAAAGCAAAAGAAATTGTAGAAAATGAAGGATTTAAAGTTAAGTTTTCTAACAATTTTTTTTCTAATAGTTTAGGTTATAGTGCAAGTGCTAAGGAAAAAGCAGATGATATAAATGAGATGTTTAAAGACGAAGAAATTAATATGATTTGGTGTGCTAAAGGTGGAGAAAACTCAAATACTACATTTGAATTTTTAGATTTTAATTTAATAAAAAATAATCCTAAAATATTTTGTGGATATAGTGATATAACATCTTTAACAAATATTATAACTGAAAGAACAGGTTTAGTAACATTTAGTGCAACCAATTTTAAAACAATAGCAACAGATGAAACAGATTTTAGTTTTAAAGAAGCTTTAAAAAGATTTGTACAAGGAAGTTTAGAATTTGGAAATAAAGAAAATGAATATATAACCATCATAAATGGACAAGCAGAAGGAGAATTAATAGGCGGAAATTTAAGCTTGACTAAAAACTTAGTAGAAGGAAAATATAAAATAGATTTTACAAATAAAATCTTATTCCTAGAAGAGCTTGGATTTGAAACAGGTCCTGAACTTGCTAGCAATTTTATAGCATATATGAAACAAAATGGAGTGTTTGAAAAAATTAGAGGAATCTGGATTGGAAATTATGAACATGAAAGTGGAATTGCTTTAGAAAAAATTTTATTAGACATATTAGGAAGTAATTATAATAAGCCAATTATTAAATCAAACAATTTTGGACATTGTGAAACAAAAACTGTTATCCCAATTGGAATAAAAGCTATAATCAACACAAATGAAGAAACGAAAATAAAATTAATAGAAAATTGTGTGTGTTAGTTGTAAAAAGGAGAGATAATAGATGTTTGAAACCTGGGAAGAATTAGAAGAATCAATAAATGGATGTAATAAATGCAAATTATTCAAAACGAGACAAAATATAGTGTTTGGAACAGGAAATAAAAAAGCAGATTTAATGTTAATTGGAGAAGGACCAGGTGCAGACGAAGATAGATTAGCAGAACCATTTGTAGGAAGAGCCGGAAAATTAATGGATATGGCATTTCAAACACTTGGAATAAAAAGAGAAGAGGTATATATAGCTAATATAGTAAAATGTAGACCACCTTATAATCGAAATCCAGAAGCAGATGAATGTAAAGCATGTATGGATTATTTAAGAAATCAAGTTATTTTAGTAAAACCAAAAATTATAGTATTGCTTGGAAATGTCGCATTACAAAATATATTAGGAAAAGAACATAAAATAACATCTTCAAGAGGAAAATGGATAGAAAAAAAAGGAATAAAATATATGCCTACATGGCATCCAGCTGCACTTTTAAGAGATGAAACGAAAAAAATAAATTTTATAAATGATTTAGAATTAGTTATAGAAGAGTTAAAAAAGGAAAGATAAAAATGGAAAATATAAAAGAAAAAGCAGAATACTGTTTAAATTGTAAGTTAAAACCTTGCTCACAAAAAGGATGCCCTTTACACAATAATATACCAGATTTTATTCATCAAATTAAAGAAGAAAATTTTTATAAAGCATATGAAATATTATCTGAAACCACCGTACTTCCAGGAATATGTGGAAGAATTTGTCCACATCAAGAACAATGCCAAGGTTCATGTGTAAGAGGAATAAAAGGAGAGCCGGTCTCAATAGGTGATATGGAAGCATTTGTATTTGATTATGTAATAAAAAATGGATACAGTTTAAAAAAATGTTGGAAAAAAGAAAATCAAAATAAAAAACAAAAAACAAAAAAAGTTGCAATCATTGGAGGAGGACCAGCTGGATTAACTTGCGCCGCTTTTTTAGCAAGAAAAGATGTTAAAGTTACAATATATGAAAAATATAATAAATTAGGTGGACTTTTAACACATGGAATACCAGAATTTAGACTATCAAAAGAAATAGTAGAAAAAACAATATCAAACATTTTAGAATTAGGAATAGAAGTAAAATATAATTCAGAAATAGGAAAAAACTTAAAGTTAGAAGAGTTAAGGGAACAATATGATGCTGTAATCTTAAGCATTGGTGCTAACATACCATTAAAAATGGGAGTAAAAGGAGAAAACCTAACAGGAGTTTTATATGCAAATGAATTATTAGAACATAAATCCCATCCAGACTACAAAGAAAAAACTGTATTCGTTATAGGAGGAGGAAATGTTGCAATTGATGCAGCAAGAACAGTAAAAAAACTAGGAGCAAAAGAAGTAAAAGTAATATATAGAAGATCAGAAGAACAAATGCCAGCATCAAAAAAAGAAGTAGAAGAAGCTTTAAATGAAAATGTAGACTTTTTATATCAAACCAACATTTTACAAATAATTGGAAAAGATAAAGTTGAAAAAGCAGAACTAATAAAGACAGAACTTATCAAAAAAGAAGGAGAAGAAAGATTAATTCCTAAAAATATTGACAATAGCAATTATACCTTAGAAGCAGATTATATTATTATGGCTTTAGGATCTAAACCAGCAGAATATGTGAAAGGATTAGGATTGGAATTAAATGAAAGAGGAAATATAAAAATAAATGAAAGTTATCAAACCTCAGATTCAAAAATATTTGCAATAGGAGATTTAATTGGAGGTAAGAAAACAGTAGCGTGGGCAGCTTATACAGGAAGAAAAGTTGCCGCCAGGGTCGGAGATAAATGGCAACCTTA
>CAMNPT010000042.1 GCA_946548575.1 uncultured Clostridium sp.
GTTGTTCCATCTGCTAATTCTACATCAAATTTCGCACCTGATAATATTTTTGAATCATCTACTGAGCTTACCTTTTGTATTCTTATTGAATATTCTCCTTCTGCTTTTGGTAATCTTAATTTTTCAAAATCATCATCATCTTGTCTACCTTGATAATAATATGTTGAATCATTTAAAGTATTTTTATTAGAATCATTTCCCTTATAATTTGACATATTATCTTTATTTACACTTGGTACTGTACTTGGTTCTGAATCTCTATCTGCTCCTGTTTGATTTGTAATTGTAATATTATTATCAGCATCATATGCTTCTGATATCCATGCTACATTTGTTAATACTTTATCATCTGCTCCGTGCAGTTGCTGTTACTTCGCATTCTATTTCTATTGTTTCATATCCACTTCCTGTAGATTGTATACTTCCTGTACTATATGCTGGTAAATTACTTGTATTTTCTGTTTTTCTCTTTAATTGTACTCTGTTATCTCCTGATTCACTATATGATTCTAATTCAAAATTTCCACTTACTACTTGTACAAATTTTAGTCCTGCTGGTAATTGATCTACTATTTTTGTTGCTCTTCCTGCTTTTTCTCCTTCATTATATACTGTTATCTTATATATTACTTTGTCTCCATTAGCTATACTTACTGGATCTTTTCTGTGTTTATATGTTGCTGTTGTTCCATTTGTTAACGTACTTTCATCTATTGTTGGTACTCTTGTATCTGTTAATTCTACTCCATTAACTTTTGTTATGAATTTTCTTAATGCTAAGTCAAACTTTTTCTCTGGCGTTACTGTTAAGTTCAATGGGATATTTTTATTTACGATTTCTGGAATTATAACAGGTTGCTCTAAATTATTTGTTGTTGAAGCCCATAATGTAAGGTCTGATGTTGAATAATTTACATTTGTATTTATTTCAACATCATTTGTTCCATTCTTTTGTACAGAAATATAAAAGTTTTGATTTATAAGTTGACTTAGTGTTTTACTTGTCTCTGTTTTATTGCTGTCTAGTAATTTATAATTATCTGTTTCTGTATTATTTATTTTTACTGTAAGATTATCTATTGTATATGGAATTCCAGTTCCATTATCTGCTATATTTATTGGACCAATTATATAATTTGAACCACTTTCTTCATAATTTGTTGATGTTGGGACTGTAACAGGATTTACTTGAGTTGAAGTACTAGAATAATTATGTGCATTTGCTTTTGCTGTATCTATTAAATACTCATATAAATATTCTGCTTGTTCAGCTCTTTCAATTCCTTCACCAGATTCAAATCTTTTATAATTTGTTAATGTTTCAAATGTTGATTCATCTAGAGTATAATTAAGCCATTGCTCAACTGATGTTGATGTTTTATCAAATTTTCCATTATTCTCTCCATAATTTGTAAAATACCATACTGCAACTTGTTGAATTGCAGCTACATCATCATCTGTTAATACATAATTATAATCATCAAGATCTATCCCTGCAGAATTTAATAGTGCTTCTTTTTTATTTTGACTTTCTGTTGGATTATCTGAATCTATTAAATATAATAAATCTCCTAAAGCTAATAATGCATCATATTTATTAACTGTTCCACTACCATATGGCACAGTTCCATTAACAATTGATTCTAAAGTTGAATTTTGAGATTTAATCACATCTCTTTCAGTTTTCATATTATAGAATACATCATATGTTGCACGTTTATATGAATTGTTAAATCCAATTCCGGCTTTAGCACAATAAATATTATTCGAATTCACAATACCTGTTCCTGAAGCAGATTGATACTCAATAATATTATAAATATATGCTGCATTTCCACTTGTTCCTTGAGATGGATCTTCAATAGCATACCCCATGTTTGGTGTATCATTTGTTCTCATCTCTGTTATTCCAAAATATTTAGTTCCACTAGCTGCGTTTGCAACCCCTGGAACTATACAAAAAGCAATAAATAAAATTAAAAATATTAATATTAAAAATTTTCTTCTACAGTCCACTTATAATTCTCCTTTTCCTTAATATTAATATAATTTTACTCTATTTTTTTAATTAGTCAATATCCTTATTTCCCCAATAAATGGTAAATAAAAAATAGCCCTTTTTTCCCCTTACGGAAAGAGATTTTTGATAAGTGTATTTTTTGATTTTTTTATATTACAACAATATTACATTTTTATATTTTTTTATTTTCAAAATTTAAATCTTTTCTCGGTTTTACTACGGAAATAAAGCATTAAAAAAACAAGTAGTTAAAATTTCTACTTGTTTTTTTATCTTTTAATTTGCTACACTTACTGGTAAATATTTTACGCCCCATTGAAGTGCTGCAGAATGTGAATTTACATATATATCTATTTTATTTCCTTTAATTGCTCCACCTCTATCTTCAACTGTATATATATGTCCACCTATATTTAATTTTGTTCCAAACGCGAATTTTGCTGGTGCTGCAACTGTTCTTCCAGCTGTTGCTGTTGTTCCAGATGCTGTTCTTCCTGTTGTTTTTCCACAACATTTAGCACATGAGCAATATGCTGTTATTTTATATGTTTCTCCATTTACAACTGCAGTAGTTGTTGCAATTCCTGCTGTTCTTGCCTCTGATGAACCTCTTGATGTTGCTTTCTTTTGAACTTGAACTATTTTGTTTACTGGTTCTTTTACTATATTCTCTGATAAAACTGTTTTTTCAATTTCTGTGTCATTTTGATATTTAATTTTATATGTTACTTCTTTAATTCCTTCTACACCTTGTTGTAACACTTTATTTGTGCTATTACTTTCATCTGCATTTGTTTGATTTTTTGTAATTGTTTCAAAAGGTATTGCAACTTGCTCAACTACTATTTTTTCTGTAATTGGTGCATAATTTTTTAATAGTTCTTCTAAAGTTGTCTCCACACCCTCTTCTGAAATTTTTGCAATTTGAATTTCATTATATGATTTATCTGTTATTTGAATACTTTGACCTGCTGAAACTTCACTATTTAAATCTGGTATTGTTTTTTGGTTATCATCTAATACAATGTTATTTTCTTCTAGAATTTCAGAAACCTTGTTTTTTGATGTTAATGCTTGCATTTCATATCCATTTTGAAGAATTATTTTAACATCTTTTAATTTATTATTTACAGCCAAAACACCTATTCCTGAAATTAATATTAAAATTATACTTACACAGATGATTTTCATTATAGAAATTGAAGCTCTTTCTTCTTTTTTCATAAAATTTATTACCTCCTTTTGGCAACAATGTAATTATACTATTAGTTTCTAATTTTGTCAAATTTTTCTGTATTCTTACAGCCATCTATCTTTTACGTTTTGTCCATTTTTATAAATCTTGTAATTACAAGCTTCTATAATATTATATGATTTTTGTATTTACAATATTACTTAAAAAATTCTTGTAAAAATTCAATAAATATGTTATTATTATATGGATATAATAATTATTATAGGAGGTATATTAATGTTTGTTTTTATTATTTTGGTGATTCTAATTGTAATTATAGTTGCACTAATTGGAATATATAACAGTTTAGTTCAATCTAAAGTAAAAGTTGACAATGCTTGGAGTCAAATTGATGTTCAACTACAAAGAAGATATGATTTAATTCCAAATTTTGTTGAAACAGTAAAAGGATATATGACACATGAAAAAGATACACTTACTAAAGTTACAGAACTTAGAACCTCTTGGGCAAATGCAAATACAGTATCAGATAAGGCTCAAATAGATGATCAACTATCTACAGCATTAAAAACAATTATGGCTGTTGCTGAAAGTTATCCAGAATTAAAAGCTAATCAAAATTTTTCTGATCTATCAGAAGAATTAAGAAATACCGAAAATAAAATATCATTTGCAAGACAATTTTATAATGATACTGTAACAAGATATAACACTAAATTACAAGTATTTCCTTCAAATATCATTGCTGGAATGTTTAATTTCTCAGCACGTGATTTATTCAAAACTGAAAGTGATGAAGCAAGAAAAAATGTAAAAGTAGATTTTGGAAATAATACTTAATAATATAATTAAAAGGGGATAGGGCTTCTTATGCTTTATGCCCTTTGCTTTTATTTTATTATAGAAAGAGGAGATTATAATGTTTGACACTTCAAAAAAAAATAAATTTGATTCTGCACTTATAATAGGACTTTTTATCTTAGTTATTACATTAATAGTATATTATATATGTAATACACTAGAATTAGGTACAATGTCAATTGTAATAGCACTTGTCTTTTCAATAATTTCTGCATGGAGTTCATATTATTATAGTGATAAAATTGTTTTAAAATTAAATAATGCAAGACCTGCAACAAAAGAAGAAGATCTAAAATTAACAAATATCTTAGATTCTTTAATGATATCATCTGGTCTGCCTAATAAACCAAAACTATATGTTGTAGAAGATAATCAACCAAATGCATTTGCTACTGGCAGAAATCCTCAAAACGCTGTAATTTGTGTAACAACTGGACTTTTAAACAAATTAGATTACTATGAATTAGAAGGCGTTATAGCACATGAAATGAGTCATATAAAAAATTATGATATTCGTTTAAATTGTGTCGTTTCTGTTATGGTTGGATTTATTGTAATGCTATCAGACATGTTTTCTAGATGGATTTTCTGGGGAGGTTCAAGGCGTAAAAATAATAGTAAAGAAGGCACAAATGGAATTTTAATGATTATTGGACTTATATGTTTAATACTTTCTCCTATATTCGGTTCATTAATGCAACTTGCATTATCTAGAAAAAGAGAATTTTTAGCTGATAGTACAGCTGTTGAATTCACAAGAAATCCAGATGGATTAATTTCAGCACTTATAAAATTAGAAAATGATCCAAACCAATTAGAAACAGCTAATTCTGCAACAGCGAATATGTATATTATAAATCCATTTAGAAAAAACACTAAAGAAGGAAAGAAAAAATCTTCAAGTATTTGGTCAACACATCCAAGTACTGAAGATAGAATTGAAGCATTAAGAAAAATAAGATAAGGGATTGAGGGACGTTCTTTTCTTCCCTTTTTTAGGGATTAGGGGACGTTCTTTTCTTCCCTTTTTTAGGGATTCACCCTTTTCAAAAATAAATTATAAGCATTTTCATAGGTAATTTTAGCAATTTCTTCTACTGAAACTTTTTTTACATCTGCAATTTTTTGTGCAATATATTTTACATTTCTCGGATCATTTCTTTTTCCTCTGAATGGCTCTGGCGATAAATATGGACTATCTGTTTCTATTAATATCCTATCACATGGAACCATATTTATAATTTCATCAGCATTTTTCGAATTTTTAAATGTAATTGGTCCTGCAAATGAAATATAAAATCCTAATTTTAAACCTTCCTTTACCAATTCCCTATTTAGTGGGCAACAATGAAATGTACCTTTTTTTATAACAATATTTTTCTTTAGAATTTCTAATGTATCCATTATAGCCTCTCTATTATGTATTTGTATTGGCAATTCTAATTCATTTGCAATTTTTATTTGCTCAATAAATGCTTTTTTCTGTAATTCTTTATTTTCTTTATTCCAATAATAATCTAAACCTATTTCTCCAATTGATACAACTTTTGAATTTATTTGTGCTAATTTTTTAATTTCTTTTAACATTTTCCACAATTCTTCTTCTGTTTGTGGAACATCATTTGGAGATATACCACAAGTTGCATATATAAAATCATATTTTTTGGAAAGTTCAACTGCTTTTATTGAACTTTCCAAACTGTACCCAGCAGATATAAATTTATTTACTTCACTTTCATGTATTTGTTTTATTATTTCTTCTCTATCTAAATTAAATTTTTCATCATCTAAATGAGCATGATTATCAAATAATTCCATTTTCTCTCCTCTTCAACATTTAAAGGTTGCCACTGGGGTCGGAGATTTTTGGCAACCTTTAAATGTTGCCAAAAATCTCCGACCCCAGTGGCAACTTATTTACCAATTATTGTAACTACTGCATTTGCATATTTTTTACAATGTGATATGCTTAAATCTATACTTTCTATGTCTTTTGAATCAATTCCAATTATATTTAATTGAGGTTTTCCTTGTTTATTGTTTGTTATTTCAATATCTTTCCAGCTTATTTTATATTTATCATCTAGTTTCCATGATATTGCTTTAAATGCCGCTTCTTTTGCCGCAAATCTGGCTGCATAATGCTGGTATTTCTGATTTTTTTTACTTTCGCAATATTTTATTTCTTCTTTTGTAAATATTCTATTTATAAATTTGTCCTCAAGATTATCAATACTTTCTTTAATTCTTTCTATTTCTATAATATCTGTTCCACAATGTATTTTCATATAATAAATTTTCCTCTCTTTTACCGTTTTTAGTTTATTTTTTTAACAATGCTATAAAATTTATTATGTTAAAAATTAAAGATATTACTAACATTATTGTAATAGCTATTGTTGTTTTTTTACTTTTTTCTATATTTAAATCTTTATAAAAAATATCATATTTATTATTTACTTCTTCATACAATTTTTGTAATTCAAATGTATTTGATATTTTTTTATTCAATTTTGTTCCGATTTCGTCCTCTGTTACTTCTGCTACCCATACTTCTTTTGTAAAACTTACAAATTTTTTCCTTGCACTTTTAATTTTTTTTGTTTTTTTGAATTCTTCTTCTATTTTGTGTAGATAGATTTTTTTATATAAATTTAATATATATGTATATAAATATTGTTTTTCATATTTGTCAGGTAATATGGTGTAATTGTTAACATCTGCTGTTGATGAGAATAAAAATGTTCCTATCTTGCTTATTCCTATTTTAGCATATTTCCATTTTGAAAAAATTGTATTTTTTTCAATTTCTAATTGGAAACTATTGTCTGCTGGTAGTAAATTTGTGTATTTTATAAAGTCTTGTTCAATTTTCTCAAATTCATTATTTGGTCCCCATGATTCTTGGTCTATACATACATAAGAATATGTTAAAAATTGTTCTGTGTTTAAATTTACTTTTTTTGTTTCTCCTGTTCCAATTATTTCTTTTATAAATTGCTTAAGTGTTTCTACATCTGCAAAATTTTCTGCTTGTAGCCTTATATTGTCAAAAGAATTTAGTTTTTCAGATTCTTGTATTATATTTTTAAATTTGTAATTAAAATTTAGGATGTTTCTAAAGTCTTGATATTCTGTTATCATAGTTTTTATTATTAAGAAACATATCCCTGTTTTAAAACATATAACATTAACCTTGGGAATAGTGAAAAATATTCCTTTTTTATCATCTATTTTTCCCTGAATGTCTTCTTTTGGAATATATTCAAATATATTAGTAAAACTAGAAAATAACAATTCTCTAGTTTTAGGTAAAAAATATTTGTATATATTTATATCTTTTTCTTTTTCTAAAATTTTAAGTTTAAAATTTTTATCTCTAGACATTTTTTGTATATATTTTTCATAATCCTCATCTTTTATAATAAAAGGATAAATAAAATATGTATATTGATAGTTCGTCTTTAGTTCCATTTTTTCCTCCACAACTAATAGTACATTGTCTCTAAATAGACATATTGTAATAATTCATATTAAGATCTTTTCCTAAATGCCATCTTCCAATAAAATCTATTTTTAAATAATCATCTAAATTATATGTTGGCTCCTGTACTACTGTTCCTTTATTATCTATTGCTCCCCATTTTCCATCTTTTTTTATTGCTGAATATCCATATTCATTTTGTTTAGTAACATCATCATATATATAATCTACTATTACTTTTCCATCTTTGTCAACAAAACCATATTTTCCATCTTTTTTACTTACAAATAGTGTATTTGCTGTAAATATGTCTTTTGCTTGTTTTTCTTCAAATTTGAAATTGTAATATTTATATTCATCTTCTTGTTTTAATTCTATATAGCCTTTTTCTTCATCTATATCTAGTAATATTCCTTTTTGTTTCACATTATATTCTGAATCTAATATCTCATTATTAAATGATTCATTCTCTGTTATATAAATATCTGCTTTTTCATTATATGTTATTGATGAATATTGAAATTCTACTTTTGTTTTATTTTCTAAATCTATTATTCCATATTTTCCATCTTTTTTTGCTATTAATACTCCAGATTTTGCTTCTTTCAACTCATCATAAGTTGCTTCTATTGTTGGATTTGTAGATTTTGTTACGTCATCTCCATTTATTTTCATTACGCCATATTTGTTAGCTTTTTTATAAATAACACCATTTTCTGAATTTTTCATAATTGCTTTTATTTCGTCATATCCATTGTTTAACATTTCTACGCCATCTTTGTTAACAACTGTTTGTTTTTCATTTATTTTTACCACATATAAATCATTTCCATATATGTTTGTTATTTCATCGTATTTTGCTTCTAATACTTGTTTTCCTGAGAAATCTAATATTCCATATTTTTGATTATCTGATTTTATTATAAATCCAGATTTATTATCTTTTCCCAATCCTGATATATCAGAATATTCTGGTTTAATTATTATTTCTCCAGATATTCCTACTATTCCATATTTTCCTTCTTTTGATACTTTTATTGCATTTTCAATTCCCTCTAGACCTATTATAGAGTCATATTCTGCTGGAAGAAGTTCTTTTCCTGTTAAATCTATAAGACCATATTTGCCCTCTTTTTTTATTTTTAATATATTTGATTCATACCATAAGTTGTTGTTTTTATCTTGATTTTGAATCGCTTCTATTTGTTCATATTCTGTAAATATTTCTTCATTTTTACTATTTAATGCCTTTGTTTTATATGTACCTGTATCATAATCCACATCATAAGTACATAAAAATACATCTTTTTTATTATTTGGTATTATAATCATTTCTGCATAAGATGGATCTACTATAAGAGTTCCTCTTTCATCCATCACACCATATTTATTATCTTTTAAAATCGTAAAATATGTTTTACTTGCTATTTTTCCTGTATCTTGATCTTTAGTTAAAATTCTTTTTATACCAATAATAAACATTATAATTACAATTATTGCTAAAATTACAGCAAATACTTTTTTTAGATTTAATTTTGGTTCATCATATCTTCTTCCTCTACTCAACGTTTTTTCCTCCTATTTCTCTTTTTTAATAAATTTAAATACTATGATACTCATATCATCTTTTACTATTCCATAATTATTATCTACAGCTTCATTTAGTATTATATCCGCAATTTTTTGTGTATTATTTGTTTCAATATCTTCTAATAAATATTTTATCCAAAGTTCCTTGTTTTTGTATTCAACGTTTGAGTCTAATATTCCATCTGTACACATTATTACTATATCTCCTTGTTTTATGTCTTTATCATATATTTGCATATCGTTTTCTTCTATTATTCCTGCTGGTAAGGAGTTTGATTTTATTATATTAACTTTTTTCTTGTTTTTTATATAAGTCGGACATGCCCCACTTTTTATAAATTCAATATTTCCTGCATATAAATCTATTATAGCAATATCCAATGTTGCAAATATTTCTTTATTTTCATTTATTAATGTTGTATTTATTAACTCTAAAGAAGAATTTTTATCAAATCCTGATAATAATAAGTTTTCTAAAAGTTTTAACGCTTTTTGACTACTTTCTTTTGCTTTTTTTCCACTTCCCATTCCATCACTAATTGCAATTAGGTATTTTCCATCTTTAAGTCTTATTGTTAAATTACTATCACCAGAAATTTTGCTGTTATTTTTTATATTTTCAGATTTTCCAAGTGCCATAACATATTTGTCATCTGACAAGAAATTAAGTCTTCTTGCTATGCTGGCTTCACTATTATATACTATTTTTTCTCCTAATACTTTTGATAATATTTTTTCTATATCTTGTGTTTTTATATTTTCTATTCCTTCAGTTAAATATAAATCAACAATATATCTACTTTTTTTGTTAAGAGATATCTCTTCAATTTCAATATCTTTTTGTTTTAATAATTGAATTATTTCTTGTTTTTGTTTATTAAATTTCACATCTTCTTTTGTCTCATCTTCTATGCTTTGTGCTATATTTTTTATTGCTTTTGATACACTATTTAATTGTTTCTCTACCTTTTTGTTACTTTGTTCTTGTTTTTTGTGCCAAATAAAATTTGATTTACTTATTTTATATGATATATTTATAGTTCTTACCATTTGCATTATATTTGTTTCTAGATATTCACTTATATCTTTATCATCAAAACCAACTATATAACTATTGCAATTTGCAAATATTTTAAGCAAATCCTCTTTTGAAATTTCTTGTTTTTCTATTAAATAATTAAATATTTCATTTATTATTTTTCCATTAACATTTGATATATCATCATATAACATATTTTCTTTATATGGTTCTAAATCTGTTAATAATTGAGTTATAAATATTTGTTTGTTTTCATCCTTGTTATATTCTATATTGTCTGACTCTTTTTCTTTTTTATAAGTTATTGCCATTTCTTGTATTGCTTCTGAAACATTATTTAAATTTTCTGCAACTTCCTTACTTTTATTTAAAGATCTATTTGGAATTGTAGGAAACAGTTTAGCATTACCCATAAATTCCTCTATATCAATATGTAATGTTTTTGGAACTGCTAATAATCCAATTGAAGCAATTAAAATTTCTTTAAAGTGAATTAATTCTACAGTATTTCCATTTGCTACATAAGACAAAACTACATTTCCTAATGCAAAACCTATAACTACACCTATTTTTCCGAATTTATTTAATATTCCTGATATCATTCCAGATATTGCATAAGCAGCTATCATTATAGGCTCTGTTCCAGCAATTGCACCAATTGTAACTCCAATTGTAACTCCTGAAGTTGTACCTACTAATATTCCATTTTTCCAACCTAATATCATTACTATAAGTATACTTAGTATATTTCTAATCCCAAAACCAAATAAACTTAAATTCCCAAATGCTCCTACGGCTATAGCTAATAGCAGACTTGCTCCGCATAACTTCTTCTATTGAAAAAGCTCTTTTTTCAAAAAATTCTTGTATTACAACAATAGAATTTACGAATATTTTATAAAATACTAGTGCTATTATTGAAATTGTAATTGTAAATAAAATATCATATAATGTAAATCCTGATAATAAAAATTTTATTGCTTGAATTAGAAAAGTACTTATAAATACATTTTTTCCAATTTTTATTTTTTCATTTCTTTCTTGTTCATTATATCTTGGTTTTATTATAAATAAACTTACTATTAATACTAATGATGTTAAAAAAAACTCTAAACCACCTGATACACCAAACTTAATTACATTTCCGTATTAAAGATAATATAATAATTCCAAGTAAAGGAACGCCTGCTGCAAATGCACTTCCTAACAAACTTATACTAAAAATTGAAAACTCTGCACTTGATCCAACTAATGATACCATTAGCGATACAATGTATAAACCTATATTTTCTTTTGTAAATACATTTGAAAAAATATTTGCTTTATTTTTTATTTTTATTGTATTTTCATTACTATTTTGAAACATCCTTTTTACCACCTCTCGTTTTTAGGCTTATTTTACTACTTGTCCTTTGTGGTTTTTGTCTTTTTTGGTCTTCTAAACTAAAAAAGTTTTCTGCTAATTATGATTTATTTTTTTCTTTTTTATTGTTAATTATTATTATTCGATTTTTATTTTATTATAGATTATCAAAAATTGCAATATAATAGAGAAAAAAAATTAAGAGGGATTTGGGGACGTTCTTTTTTTCCCTTTTTTAGGGATTAGGGGACACTCCTTGGTAAATTGGGTTTAAGGCCTTTCCTACCTAAAGGGGGAGTATGTGTCATTATTTTTTTATTTAATCGTTCATTTCGTTTAAAAAGAACTTGTAAATTAATAGC
>CAMNPT010000043.1 GCA_946548575.1 uncultured Clostridium sp.
TCATACCTTGTTCAATTGGTTTAATATATTCTTTTGGAACAGCTCCACCAACAATCTTGCTTTCAAATTCAATTCCTTTTCCTGGTTCTAATGGTTCCATATCAAACCATACATCACCATATTGTCCTTTACCACCAGATTGACGAATAAATTTACCTTGAACATGTGCTTTATTTCTAATTGTTTCTTTGTAAGCAACTTGTGGTTTACCAACATTACATTCAACTTTAAATTCTCTTTTTAAACGATCAACTATGATATCTAAGTGTAATTCTCCCATTCCAGCTATAATTGTTTGACCTGTTTCTTGGTTTGTATATGCTTTAAATGTTGGATCTTCTTCTGCTAATTTTCCTAATGCAATTCCTAATTTTTCTTGAGCTGCTTTATCTTTTGGCTCTATAGCTATATCGATAACAGGCTCAGGGAATTCCATTGATTCTAGAATTATTGGATGATCTGGATCACATAAAGTATTTCCTGTTGTAACATCTTTTAATCCTACAGCTGCAGCGATATCTCCTGCATACACTTTATCTATGTCTTCTCTATGATTAGAGTGCATTAAAAGAATTCTTCCTATTCTTTCTTTTTTATCTTTGCTTGAGTTTAATACAGTTGAACCAGAATCTAAAGTTCCTGAATAAACTCTAAAGAAACATAATTTTCCAACAAATGGGTCTGTAGCAATTTTAAATGCTAATGCAGCAAATGGTTCAGTATCAGATGTTTTGGCTACTGTTTCTGTTCCATCTAATTTTGTTCCTTTAATATTTTCTATATCTAATGGTGATGGCATATAATCAATTATTGCATCTAATAATTCTTGTACACCTCTGTTTTTGTAAGAAGATCCACAAGTTACTGGAACTATTTTGTTTGCAATTGTTCCTTTTCTTAAACCTGCTTTTATTTCTTCTATTGTTAGTTCTTCACCTTCTAGATATTTCATCATTAATTCTTCGTCTTGGTCTGCTGCAGCTTCTATCATTTCATTTCTGAATTTTTCAGCTTCAGCTCTCATTTCTTCTGGGATTTCTGTTTCTTCAATTTCTTTTCCTAAATCATCTTTATGGATATATGCTTTCATTTTCATTAAGTCAACTATTCCTTGGAAATTATCCTCTGCTCCAACTGGTAATTGGATAGGAATAGCATTTGCTTTTAATCTATTTTTTAATTGGTCAACACAAAGCATAAAGTTTGCACCAACTATATCCATTTTATTTACATATACCATTCTAGGTACTTGATATTTATCAGCTTGTCTCCAAACTGTTTCAGTTTGTGGTTGAACTCCACCTTTTGCTGCTAATACTGTAACTGAACCATCAAGTACTCTAAGAGATCTTTGAACCTCTACTGTAAAATCAACGTGTCCTGGTGTATCAATAATATTTATTCTATTGTCTTTCCAAAAACATGTTGTTGCAGCAGATGTAATAGTAATACCTCTTTCTTGTTCTTGTTCCATCCAGTCCATTGTTGCAGCACCTTCATGAACTTCTCCTATTTTATGTGTTTTTCCTGTATAAAATAGTATTCTTTCTGTTGTTGTTGTTTTTCCGGCATCAATGTGTGCCATTATTCCTATATTTCTTGTTCTCTCTAATGGATAAGCTCTTCCAGCCATTTTTTATCCTCCTCTCATCTTACCACTTATAATGAGCAAATGCTTTGTTTGCTTCTGCCATTCTATGTGTATCTTCTTTCTTCTTAAATGCTCCGCCATTTCCGTTTACTGCATCCATAATTTCACCAGCTAATTTTTCTGCCATAGTTTTTTCATGTCTAGATCTAGCATAAATTACTAACCATCTTAAACCTAAAGTTTGTCTTCTTTCTGGTCTGATTTCTAGTGGAACTTGATATGTTGCACCACCTACTCTTCTTGCTTTAACTTCTAAAACTGGCATAACATTTTCTAAAGCTTGCTCAAATACTTCTAAAGGATTTTTTCCTTCTTTTTCTTTAATGATATCAAATGCATCATAAACTATTTTTTGAGCAACTGATTTTTTACCATCTAGCATTATGTTGTTTATTAATTTTGTAACAACTTTGCTATTATAAATTGGATCTGGTAATACATCTCTTTTTGCTATATAACCTTTTCTTGGCACTATTCTTCCCTCCTTTGGCTTCGTATAAACTTTGTATTGGTGTGTCAAACTTACACTACTCGTTTCTACTGTGCCATTATTTTTATTTTTTATTTAATTGAGACTTTAAATAAAATCTCTCGGTACTCTGATAGGTTTTCCTATCCGTATAGCGCTTATATAATCTATTCTAAATTTAAATGCCTTAAATATTAGTAAGCTTACAAGCACTATTCTATATTTTGTTTTTTTAAATTGAGTAAATTAGGTTTATTGTTCATTTTTGATATTTGTTACAATACGAAGGCATACATTAGTACGTCGAATTTTAAACAAATAGCGAAAATGTTCAAAATTTCTGATTTAATCATTTTTTATTTTGGACGTTTAGCCCCATATTTAGAACGCGCTTGCATTCTATCTTTTACACCTGCTGTATCAAGTGTTCCTCTGATGATATGGTATCTAACACCTGGAAGGTCTTTAACTCTACCACCTCTTATTAATACAACACTATGTTCTTGTAAATTATGTCCTATACCTGGGATATAAGATGTAACTTCATAACCATTTGAAAGTCTAACTCTGGCAACTTTTCTTAAAGCAGAGTTTGGCTTTTTAGGTGTTACTGTTTTTACAACTGTACAAACCCCTCTTTTTTGTGGTGATCTACTGTTTGTAAGTTTTTTATTTTTTGAATTCCATCCATGTTGAAGAGCTGGTGCAGCTACCTTCTTTTCTCCTGTTTTTCTACCTTTTCTTACTAATTGGTTAATTGTTGGCACTTAAATTTCACCTCCTATTTTTTATTTTTTGCTTGTAATATTTCTGTAACATTAGTCCTTAAAGCATACGGATTTACATATTTCAAGCAATTTATATTAACGTATAATATTCTACCATATTTAATTAAACAAGTCAATAAAAAACTTGGAATTTCTTCCAAGTTTTTTAATCTATTATATTTTTTTATTGATTTTCATTTTTAACTTCTTTTTCAGCAGCTATTCGTAATAATTTTCCGAACTCTTCTATTCCTTTTGGAATATTTATAAAGCTATATCTATTATTAAGCGTTTCCTCAAGAGTTGGTTGTTCTTTATTTTTTGTAGTTTTCTTCCAAAATTTAGTTTTAAACCAATTTATAATTTTTGATAAAACCGGATATTTTTGTTCAAATTTTGAAATTTCAAGTAAAGCATTTTCCTGTTCAATATCATTTTTAATTTCATTTTCAAATCTAATAACATTGTATATTTCTTCATCTGAATTAAATTCTTTATCCTTTGTATTTTTATCTAATTTAATATTATTTATATTTTTTCCATCAAGCAGTCCTCTTATTGCTTCATTACACATAGAAGATTTAATACCTAACTCAAAATTTATTTTTGCAAGTTCCTCATTTGTTTTATTTGCATACTCTGAATTGGTATTTTTATAATTTGAAGAATCATATTTATTTATAATTTCTCTTTTTACCTGTTTTATTTGTTCTTTTATCTGATTCTTTATTTCAAAAATATTTTCAACTTTTTGCATATTATCTTTAATTTTTTTTAATTTTTTTCCATCTAGATTTTTTAAATATTCTTTGTCTTTCCCATCAATTTTTTTATTTAACTCTTCTCTTTCTTCGACCTCTTCAATTGTCATTAAACCTAGAGAAATTTTTTTATCAATTTCCTTTATCCTAGAATATGCCCACTCGTCTTGTATTTCTTCATCTAGTTTTCCATTTTTTAAAATCTCATATTTCTTTTCGACCCTCATTATTGTTCTCCTTAGTGTTTTTACTATTACAATTTTATTTTATCATAATCAAATTTTTTTAGCAATATTTTTTACAGAATATTATAATTTTTTTTAAAAAGGAAGTAGAATTTCTACTTCCTTAATATAATTATTTTTCAAATCCATCATCTTGTTCTTTACTATGTTTTTTATTGTATCTTTCTATTAATTCTTCTTTACTCATTTTTTCTGTTTTATAATCTAAAATTTTGTCACCAGATTTTATAGAGTAATTTTCATCTCCCATTTTTTGATCTTGTTCTACTGTTGCTCTATACTTATTAGCTATAAGTTCAGACTTCGCATCAGAATTATTTATAGCATTTTTATTTGCCTCTTCTAGACCTTTTTCTGCTGTATCTCTTAACATATTCACAAAACTTTCTCTACTTTTTGGAATATAAATATTTTTATTATTTTTTTCTTCAACTTCAATATTATTAGTTTTCTGCTCTTCTTTTTTATTTGAAGAATTACCTTTGTCTGTACCTGAATTTTTATCTTCATCAATATCAAATGATTCATTTTCTTCTTTATCATTATCTCTAAATTTTCCAAATTTTTCTTTAACCCAATTTACCATTTTTGCTAATCTAGGAAATCTTTGTTCAAACTTAGATACTTCTTTTATTGCTTTTTCACCATTTTCATTATCTTCAATTTCTTCTTGTCCATATTTTTCTATATTTTCTAATTCTTTTTCTGTTTGTTTTATGATTTTTTCTGATAAATCTCCTTCAATGGCTTTTTCCATTTTTTCTTTGTTTCTATATGATTTTACAATTTGTGCTAATTCTTTATTTGCATCAAATTTCTTATTTTTTATATTTTTGTCAACTTCTATATCCCCAATATCTTTTCCATTTAGCAATCCTCTCACAGCTTCATTGCACATTGAAGATTTTGCATTTAATTCAAAAACCATAGAAGCTAATTCTTCCTTATTTTTTTCACTAAATTTAGTTTTCTTTCCAACATCTGATGAAAAACCTTGTTGTATTTCGTTGAAATCTTTTTCATTTTTTTCAAAATCAACTTTTAGGTTTTCTTGTTCCTCAATTAATCTTTTTTGTTCTTCTGGTTGGTTTTTAGCTTTAACTATTTTTTTATCTAATTCCATCCATTTTCTATCTAAATTTTCTTTTTCATTTTTGATTTTTTCTGCTTCACGATTTAACTTCTCTAAATTATCTCTTCTTACTATTTCTTCTTTAATTTCTTTAATTTGCTTTATAACTTCATTTTTTAAATCTAAAACATTTTTTGCTTTAGGTAGATTTTCCTTTATTTTATTTAGTTTCTTACCATCTAAACCTCTTAAATATTCTTTATCTTTTCCTTCAAGTAGCTTACTTAATTCAGCACGTTCTGTCTCTTCTTCAGGTGTAGTTTGACCCATTGAATATTTTTTATTAATTTCATTTAATCTAGCAAAATTTTTCTCATCTTGAATTTGCACTTCTAGTTCACCATTTACGAGTTTTTCATACTTTTCTTCTACTTTCATATTTATCCTCCCTTTATTTTCGTTCAATATACATTCCTTTATATTTTACCATATTTTTCATATAACCGCAATGATTTTATGTAAATTTATTCGTTTTTTAATATAAATGTCATATTTTCGTAATATTTGTAATAAAAAAGATGGTATTTTACCATCTTTATATATTTTCTAAACTCCTTTTTGCCAGTTTCATATATCGCTCTTTTTTATCCCTTATTTTCTTTCCTTCTAATTCAGGTAATATACCAAAATTTGCATTCATAGGCTGAAATTTTTCATTAGGAGTTGAAATATATTTTGATAAAGCTCCAATTACTGTATATTCAGAAAATACTCTCTTTTCTTTATTTTTAAATTTTTGTATAGCATTTAATGAAGCAACCAATCCTGATGAAATTGATTCAACATATCCTTCAACACCTGTAATTTGTCCAGCAAAATAAATATTACTATTAGATTTAAAATTATATGTATCATCTAAAAGTTTTGTAGAATTTATATATGTATTTTTGTGCATTACACCATATTTAATAAAATCTGCATTTTCTAAACCAGGTATTTTACTAAAAACCCTTTTTTGTTCTCCATATTTCAAATTTGTTTGAAATCCTACTAAATTATATAATCTCGCTTGTTTATCATCTTGTCTAAGTTGTACTAAAGCATAAGGTCTTTTACCTGTTCTTGGATCATCAAATCCCACTGGCTTTAATGGTCCAAATCTCAATGTATCTATTCCTCTTTTTGCCATAACTTCAATAGGCATACATCCTTCAAATATTTCACCTTTTTCAAATTCATGTAAAGTTACAACCTCTGCTTCTACAAGCTCTTTCCAAAACGAACAATATTCTTCTTTTGTCATAGGCAAATTAATATAGCTATGTTCATTTATATTTTGATTTTCTATTCTTAATTTCCACTCTTCAATCGTTTCATCTTTTTTCTTTTCCTGACTATATCTATCGCCATAAAAAGCAATACTAAAATCAATTGAATCTTTAGAAACAATAGGAGCAGCAGCATCATAAAAATACAGCTTATCATTTCCTGTTAATTTTACAATTTGTTTAGCTAAAGCATCAGAAGTTAAAGGACCTGTAGCTATAATTACAATACCTTCTTCTGAAATTTTTTCAATATCGGTTATTTCTTCATTAATAATCTCTATTAATGGATTCTTTTGAAGTTCTTCTGTGACTTTTTTCGCAAAAATATCTCGATCAACTGCTAATGCTTGACCTGCAGGTACACTTGTTTTATCTGCAGTTTTAATTAATAATGAATCTAATCTTCTTAGTTCTTCTTTCAACAGTCCACATGCATTAGTTAGTAAATTTGATTTAAAGGAATTACTGCAGACAATTTCTGCTAAATCTTTATTAGAATGGGCAGGCGAAAATTTAACAGGTTTCATTTCATATAATTTAACTTTTATCCCACTTTTGGCAATTTGATAAGCAGCTTCTGAACCTGCTAAACCACCACCTATAACTGTAATATAATCTCTCATCTTTCCTCCTATCTTGTTGCCAATGGGGTCGGTTCTGTTTGGCAACTTCCCATTGGGAATATATGTCATTCTTTATTTAATCATTTATTTCATTCAAAAACAAATTGTTAATTACTAGATTGAGCCTCACTCGCGTTCAAAATTAATATATTATTATTTGCAGTTGTCATTTCGAATGTGACTAGAGTAAGGTTAGAAATTCAAAATTATTTTTTGGAAAAAGTTCGTGCTTGCCACGAAAGGGTGCCAAAAAATAATTTTAGAATTTCTTAACTTATGTCAGGAGCCGAGGAATGCAATGAAAATAATAATATATTAATTTTGCCTTGAGCATTCTTCAATCCAGTAATTAACAATTGTAATTTTCACTACAATCAATCATAAAGCAAAAAATGACATATATTTCCAAAGAAAAGTTGCCAAACAGAACCGACCCCATTGGCAACCAACTCCATCATTCAAATAATCTCATTATTTCATCTTTAGATAATTTATTTATAAATTTTGTTTTTGTATCTAACATATTATCAGCCAGTTTTGCCTTCTTTTCCTGTAATTCATAAATTTTCTCTTCAATTGAATTTTTAGTAATAAGCTTATAAACCTGAACATTATTTTTTTGCCCAATTCTATATGCTCTATCTGTAGCTTGATTTTCTGTTGATATATTCCACCATGGATCATAATGTATTACCATATCCGCTCCAGTAAGATTAAGACCTGTTCCACCAGCTTTTAATGATATCAAAAATACCTTAATTTCTGAATTCTCGTTAAAGTTATCTACTAATTTAAGTCTTTCGTTAACTTTTGTTGCTCCTGTTAATTTTAAATATTTTATATTTTTTAATTTTAATTCTTTTTCAATATATTCAAATATTGATGTATAACCAGAAAACAATAAAATCTTGTGTCCACCATTTGTTGCTTCTTCTACGATTTCCATACATTGATCTAATTTACTACTTCCATCTTTATAATCATTTATAAATAATGATGGATGACAACATATTTGTCTTAATCTTGTTAAAGCAGCTAAAATTTGCATGTGTGAATTTTCTATTCCATTTAATTCTATCTCTTCTGCCAATTCTTTTTTTGCACGAGCTAGATAATTTAAATAGATATTTTTTTGTTCTTCTTTCATTTCATTATTTAAAACTGTAACAGTTTTTTCTGGCAATTCTATTAATACTTCTTTTTTATTTCTTCTTAATATAAATGGTTCTATTAGCATCTTTAATTTTTTTAAAGCTTTTTCATCATTTTCCTTTACGATTGGAACTTCATAAGTATTTTTAAATTTTCTATAATTAAATAAATATCCTGGCATTATAAAATCAAATATTGACCATAATTCAGATAAAGAGTTTTCTATTGGTGTTCCAGTTAGCGCATATTTTGTATCTGCTTTTATTTGTTTAACAGCTCTTGCATTTTGTGTTTTACTATTTTTCAAATATTGAGCTTCATCCGCAATTATAAATCTAAATTGATAGTCTTTATTTTTATATAATTCAATATCTCTTTTTAATAAATCATAAGATGTTATTACTAAATCATAATTTTCAAGTTCATTTATTCTCGATTTTCTCTCATTTAATGTTCCTTGAATTACTAATGTTTTTAATTCTGAAGCAAATTTATTTGCTTCATTTTGCCAATTCAATGTTAAAGAGCTTGGAGCTACAACTATACTTGCTCTTTTGTTTTCTCCTCTTTCTTTTGTTTTATTTGAATAATCAACTATAACTGACAACATTTGAATTGTTTTTCCGAAGACCCATATCATCTGCAAGGATTCCACCAAATTTGTATTTATCTATAGTTTTAAGCCACTTAAATCCTATTTTTTGATAATATCTAAGTACATTATTTAAGTTTTCAGGTATTTTTGTTTTCCCTTCCATTTGTTCTTTATCAAGTCTATTGGTTATTTTTTTATATTCTGAATTTTTTAAAATTTCTGCACCTTTCATTTCTTTTAATAGTTGATTTAAATACAGACTTCTATTAACTGGTAATCTAATTTCACCTTCTTCAAGTTGCTTATAATCTACATCCATTCCTGCTACTAATTTATCTAAAAAATCAATCTCTTTATTATCCTGTAAACTAATAAAACTTCCATCTTTTAATCTATGATATTTTTTCTTTAAAGAATATTTTTCCATAATTGCTTGTAGTTCTTTTTTATCAATGTTTATTTGATTTAAATTAATTGATAAAAGATTATTTTCTACTTTAACACCTATTGCACCTAACTTAGGTCTTTTTATTTGTTTTGTTTTAAAATTATCTGTTACCATTACATCAAATTTTTGCATATAATAAGTAATATCTTGTGTCATAAACTCATATATTTTATCATCATCTGGCAAAATAAACCTTAAATTTTTGACATCTAACATAAATCCTGTATGTCTAAATATATTTAAAGATTTTGTTTCTTCTATTATATTTCTAGGAAAATTTAATTTCTGTTTTTCATCTAATGGATTAAATTCTTGTCCTTCATAACTAAATTTGACTTCAGCAATTAAATAATCATTTTTATCAAAATCTAAAAATACTTTTGTTATTAATTCCTTTGGTTTATATTTTTCAATTTCTTCTTTTGGTATATCTTCGATAATTATTGCATCTTTTACTCTTGGTATAATTACAGAAAATAATTGATTTAAATCTTTTTCTTCTAAATTTACTTCTGTAATATAATTTTTTCTAAACATTTCTAATAATTTTAAAGTTGTATTTTCAAAATTAGGTGTTACACGATATATATTTTTATCATCTAATATGTACTTAAATTTCTTTCCTTTAATTATTGTTACATTATATATCTCAATGTTGGGAATAATTGCATAATTTGTCTCATCAACTTTTTTTAATTTAAATTGTATTTTTGGTTCATCTTCACTAAATTTTATTGTACTTTGATTATAATCTTTTTGAAAAGATACTTCTTTTCCTTTCAAAGTATCAAACAAATCATCTATAGCAGTATTACCAACTATTATGCTTGTTTCACTTAAAGCTTTTCCATAATACTTATAATTACTGTTTGAATTTGAATTTGCATATTTTATAATTTCAGCATATTTCATAATAAAATTTAGTATAGGCCTGCATTCTTCTACAAACGCTTCTTCTTTATGAATAAATTGAAGCTTTTCCCCATAACGATGAAATTCCATATTTAACATTTTTGTATAAAATTCAGATAAATTCTTAATTTTATACATTTTTTTGTCTCCAATTTTGAATTCTATTTTCATATCTCCTAAAAATTTATCATACAATATCTTAGGTTCTATTCTTATTGTTCCTGACTTTTTTAGCTTTTCTTCTGGACTTATTTCATCTATTTCTTCATTATAAAATATATTTAAAATTTGTTTGAAATTTCTGTTGTTTTCGGCCACATCAAATCCTCCTTGCTTGGCAAAATATTATATAATAAGTTTTGTAAAAAAGCAAGAGGAGTAACCCATAAGATTGATTTTTTTAACATTTTTTCTATTGATTTTTTTATATTTATATATTATCATTTAGTTTAAACAGGAGGTTTATAGAATGAAACAATTTAAAATTGCCATTGTAGGTGCAACAGGTCTTGTTGGAAGAACTGTAATTAAGGTTTTAGAAGAAAAAGAATTACCAATTAGAGAATATGTTTTATTTGCAAGCAAAAAATCAGCTGGTCAAAAAATAAATATATTAGGAAAAAATATCACAGTAAAAGAACTTACAAAAAATTCTTTTGATGAAGGTTTTGACTTTGCTATTTTTTCAGCAGGAGGAGAAGTATCAAAAAAATATGCTCCAATAGCTTCAAGCAAAGGTTGCATAGTTATTGATAATAGCAGTACATTCCGAATGGATAAAGATGTCCCATTAGTAGTTCCAGAAGTTAATTTTGAGGATGCAAAATTAAATAAGGGAATAATTGCAAATCCAAATTGTTCAACCATTCAAGCTATGTTACCTTTAAAAGCATTAGATGATAAATATAGAATAAAAAGAATAGTTTATTCAACATACCAGGCAGTTTCAGGTGCAGGTAGAGAAGGTTTAGAAGATTTAGAAAATACAGACGGTTTAAAACCACTAAAAAAATTTCCATATCCAATATTCAATAATTGTTTACCACATATAGATATATTTTTAGATAATGGTTATACAAAAGAAGAAATGAAAATGATAAATGAAACTAAAAAAATTTTACATAGACCAGATTTAAAAATAACAGCCACAACTGTTAGAGTTCCTGTTTCTAATTCACATTCTGAATCAATTAACGTAGAATTTGAAAAAGATTTTGATATGCAAGATTTACTTGAAACTTTAAATAACTTTCCTAATATTATTTTAGTAAATGACCCCACAAATAACCAATATCCTATGGCAATTCATGCAACTGGACATGATGAGGTCTTTGTAGGAAGGGTTCGTAGAGACTATAGTGTAACATCAGGTGTAAACCTTTGGGTCGTTGCAGATAATATTAGAAAAGGAGCTGCAAGTAACGCAGTTCAAATTTTAGAAAAATTAATCAGGGATTGAGGGACGTTCTTTTTTTCCCTCTTTTAGGGATTAGGGGACACTCCTTAGCTTTTTTAGCTAGGGTATGTGTCCTTATTTTTTTCTTTAATCGTTCATGACGTTCAAAAATAA
>CAMNPT010000044.1 GCA_946548575.1 uncultured Clostridium sp.
AAGAAAAGTCAAATCGATAAACTAAAACAATTATTCATCTATGTATTTTTCAGTGTGTTATATTAAAACATAAAATTTAAAAATTTTTTAAAAAGTACTTGCAAAAATGTATAAAATAGTTTATACTTTTAATGTACAAATAATTAGTTATCACTTTTCTGGTGATGATGACGTTTAGGGTAATACCTGTTCCCATTCCGAACACAGAAGTCAAGCCTAAATGTGCCAAAGATACTTGTGGGTTACCCTGCTGGGAAAATAGGTTGTTGCCAGATTTATATATATTCCTCGTTAGCTCAGTTGGTAGAGCGCTCGGCTGTTAACCGATAGGTCGTTGGTTCGAGTCCAACACGAGGAGCCATAAAAAATCGTCAATTAAGACGATTTTTTTGTATGTTCGCTTTTTTTACAAATAAAAATGTTATATAATATTTATATAACAGGAAGTGATGGAAATGATTAAAGTTTGTAAATAGGGATATATTTAGTATTAAGGAGGAAATTTTATGAGTTTAACAATAAATATTTATTATACAGGACAAAATGGAAATGCTAAAAAATTTGCAGAAGAAATGATATCAAGTGGAATAGTTAATAAAGTGAGGCTAGAGGAAGGAAATGAAAGATATGAATATTTTTTTCCAATGGAAGATAAAGAAACTGTAATGTTAATAGACAGATGGAAAAATCAAGAGGCTTTAGATTTACATCATAAATCAGAAATGATGAAAGAAATTGCAGAATTAAGAAATAAATATGAGTTAAAAATGAAGGTTGAGAAATTCACAGAATGGGAGGAGAAACAATAATGGAATTTGAAGAAATAATAAGAAAAAGAACATCTATAAGAAAGTTTAGTAAAAATAAGCTAGAACAAGAAAAGCTAGATAAAATATTAGAAGCTGGTAGATTAGCACCAACAGCTAAAAATAGTCAACCTATAAAAATATATGTAGTTCAAAGTGAAGAAGGTATTAAAAAATTAGATAAAGCATCAAGGTGCAGATATGGGGCAAGTACAGTATTAATAATATGTGGAAATAAAGAAGAAGCATATCATAAAGGAGATTATACAACATATGAAATGGATTCTTGTATTGTAACAACACATATGATGTTAGAAGCAACAAATCTTGATGTAGATAATATATGGATAGAATCTTTTGATGAAAGCACCCTAATTGAAGAATTTAATATTCCAAGTGAATATACTCCAGTATGTTTGCTACCATTAGGCTATAAAGCAGAAGATTGTCCTATAAATCCACTACACAATAAAAGAAAAAGTATTGAAGAAATAGTTGAATATAAATAGTAAGATAATTTTATGAAAAATTTTACTTACATAAAATAAAAAAATGTGTTATAATTACTAAAGATTAATAAGAAATAATCAATGAGTAGCTAAAAATGTGTAAATCCAATTGATTTTGGATTTGCATTTTTTTTGTTTAAATTATGGGAGGGGATTAAATTTATGAATGAACAAAAAGCAAATAAAATGGCAAGTACACCTATGAAAAAATTATTTTGGAAAATGGGATTACCAATGATAATATCAATGGTATTACAAGCATTATACAATGTTGTAGATAGTATATTTGTAACAAATATGGGAGAACAAGGAACAAGGAGCAATTGCAAATCAAGCCCTTACAATTGCATTTAAGGAATTTCTTCTATTTTTGTGTCAATTATTTATTAAGTTTATGATGTTTTATAAAAAATATCATAAAAATAATAATAGATTGTAAATTAAAATTGAAAATATGACTGATTTATGATATAGTATAAATTGAATTTTTTGTATGAAAAAAATAATATTATCACTATATTACAAAATATGAAAGGAGTATCAAGATGAATAATGGTATAGATAAAATAAAAATACAAAAAGCAGTTAATGATATATTAGAAGCATTAGGAGAAAATACACAAAGAGAAGGATTAAAAGAAACACCTGAGAGAGTGGCAAAAATGTTTGAAGAAATGTTTGAAGGAATTAGATATACAAATGATGAAATTGCTGAAATGTTTGGAAAAACATTTACACACAATGGAAGAGATATAGTAATAGAAAGAAATATACCTGCATTTAGTTATTGTGAACACCATATAGCTTTAATGTATAACATGAATGTTACAGTTGCATATATCCCAAATGGTAAAGTGATAGGATTATCTAAAATTGCAAGAATAGTAGATATGGTAACTAAAAGATTACAATTACAAGAAAGAATAGGTACAGATATTGTAGAAATTATGCAAAAAATATGTGAAACAGAAGATGTAGCAGTAATAATAGAAGGAGAACATTCTTGTATGACAGCTAGAGGGATAAAAAAGCCAGGAGTAAAAACAAGAACATTAACCTTACGAGGAAAATTTAAAAACAATTTAGATATAAAAAATGAATTATTAAATATGATATAAATGTAAAGGAAAAACAAATATCAATATATTTAGAAATAAGAATATTATAATTTATTTAAAAGGAGACAAAAATGGATAGAGAGAAAAAAATAATAAAAACTAGTATTTTGGGAATAATTGTTAATATAATATTAGTTGCATTTAAAGCAACAGTTGGATTAATAGTAAATTCTATAGCAATAATTTTAGATGCTGTAAACAATTTAAGTGATGCATTATCATCAATAATAACAATTATAGGAACAAAATTATCAGGAAAAGCACCAGATAGAGAGCATCCATATGGTCATGGTAGAATAGAATATTTTGCGTCTGTAATTATAGCTGTTTTAGTACTTATAGCAGGTTTAGTATCTTTTAAAGAATCATTTTTAAAAATAATATCTCCAGAATCAGCTGATTATAGTACAATTTCACTAATCATTGTAGCTGTTGCAGTTGTTGTAAAATTTGTAATTGGAAGGTATGTAAAAAATGTTGGAAAAAGTATAAATTCACAAAGCTTAATCGCATCTGGAACAGATGCATTTATGGATGCAGTATTATCATTTTCAACTTTAATTGCTGCTATAATTAGTATAATGTGGAATTTAGATCTTGAAGGATATTTAGGAGTAATAATATCTCTTATAATTATTAAATCTGGTATAGATATATTAAGAGAAACATTAAATATTATGATAGGTCAAAGAGTAGATACAGAATTAACAAACAAAATTAAAGTAAAAATGCTAGAACATGAGGAAGTACAAGGAGTATATGATTTAGCATTACATAATTATGGACCATCAAATTTAATAGGATCAGCACATATACAAGTAAGAGATGATATGCTTGCAAATGAAATACATATGTTAACACGTGAAATTGCATATACTATTTATAAAGAATTTGGAATTGTATTAACAATAGGAATATATGCAGCAAATAACAAAGGAGAATTTGCAGATGTAAAAAAAGAACTAGAAAAAATACTTAGTCAATATAAAGACATTATCCAAATGCATGGTTTTTATGGAGATAAAAATAAAAAAATAGTTTCATTTGATTTGATTTTGGACTTTAAAGCTGAAGAACCAAAGAAGTTACAAGAGGAAATAATAAAAGCTATAAAAGAAAAATTTCCACAATATGAATATAATATTGTTTTAGATATAGACATAAGTGATTAAATTTGATATTATAAATCAAAAATAAAAGGAGTTTAAATGGGACAATTAATAATTTTAATAATACTTATACTTTTAAATGCTTTTTTTGCAGCATCAGAAATGGCATTTGTATCTCTAAATGATGTAAAGGTCGACATTCAGGCAAAAGAAGGAAATAAAAAAGCAAAGAAAATTCAAAAAATGCTTAGAAATCCAAGTAGATTTTTATCAACAATACAGATAGGAATAACACTTGCAGGATTTTTATCAAGTGCATTTGCATCAGATGCATTTGCAAGTCAAATATCACCATATTTAAATAAATTAATACCATCAATAAGTATTGGAGTATGGAACCATATATCAATTATATTGGTAACAATTATATTATCTTATTTCACACTCATATTTGGTGAATTAGTGCCAAAAAGAATAGCGATGAAATATTATGAAAAAATAGCTTTTAGTTCAATAGGAATAATAAATGCAGTTTCAATTTTTATGTTACCATTTGTAAAACTATTAACATTTTCAACCAATCTTATTTCTAAAATATTTGGAATATCAGAAACAGACGAAGAGACTGTAACAGAAGAAGAAATTAGAATGATGACAGATGTAGGAGAAGAAAAAGGAACAATAGAAGAAAA
Organism: uncultured Clostridium sp.; assembly: GCA_946548575.1. Classification (GTDB taxonomy): domain Bacteria; phylum Bacillota; class Clostridia; order TANB77; family CAG-508; genus CAG-269. Next base: position 4,235 of record CAMNPT010000044.1, read on the forward strand.
TGAAGGCATAATGATAGACAATGTGTTTGAATTTAATGACAAAGTAGCTTCAGAAATAATGATACCAAGAAATGAAATATATGCTCTAAATATGAATTTACCAATATCAAAGGTTATAGAAGAATTAACGGAAAATGATTGTTACAGTAGAATTCCAATATATGATGAAACAATAGACCAAATAGAAGGAATTGTATATGTAAAAGACATAGTGGTATCAACCAAAAACAAAAATGCCAAAATAAAAAACTTAAAAAGAGATGCTTATTTTATACCAGAAACAAAGCCAATAAATGAAGTATTTGAAGAACTAAGAAAAAGAAAACTCCAAATAGCAATAGTAGTAGACGAATATGGAGGTACATCAGGATTAATAACCATGGAAGATATAGTAGAAGAAATTGTTGGTGAAATATATGATGAATATGATGAAGAAAAATACAAATATGAAAAAGTAGGAAAAAATATTTTTATGTTAGCGGGAGATATACCAATATATGAAGCAAGAGATATCCTGAAAATAGAACTAGAAGAAGGAGATTATGATACACTTTCTGGATATTTAATACACAAGTTAGGACGAATTCCGGGAGAAAAAGAAAAATGCATAATAGAAACAGAAAATGCTATATATAAAATCGAAAAAGTTGCAGAAAAAAGAATAGAAAGAGTTAAGGTAACAAAAAAGAGGGATTAGGGGACGCTCTTTTCTTCCCTCTTTTAGGGACAAGGGGACACTCTTTAGGATAATAGTAAAATGGAGGTATTATAAATGATTAAAGAATCTTACGAAGAAATTATTGAACTTGAACAAAATAGACAAAATAATAATGTAGAACTTATTGCATCTGAAAATTTTCCAAGTAAAAGGGTTTTAAATGCTGCTGGTAGTATTTTAACAAATAAATATGCAGAAGGATATCCAGATAGAAGATACTATGGTGGATGTGAATTTGTAGATATGATAGAAAAAAAGGCAATTGAAGATGTGTGTAAATTATTCAACTGTAATTTTGCAAATGTTCAACCTCATTCTGGAAGTTCTGCAAATCAAGCAGTTTATAGAGCATTATTAAAACCAAAAGATACTGTAATGGGAATGGATTTAGGTGCGGGAGGACATTTAACACATGGTCATAAAATGAGTTTCTCAGGTCAAGATTATAATATAGTTTCTTATGGTGTTGATAAAAATGGTGTAATAGATTATGAAAATTTCAAAAAATTATTAAATGAACATAATCCAAAAATGGTAATAGTAGGTGCAAGTTCTTATTCAAGAACAATTGATTATAAAATATTTAGAAATATGATAGAAGAATATGCAGAAAAACATAATGGAGAAAAGCCTTATTATATGGTAGATATGGCACATGTTGCAGGACTAATTGCAGGAGGAGAGCATCCAAATCCATTTCCTTATGCTGATGTTGTAACAAGTACAACACATAAAACCTTAAGAGGACCAAGAGGAGGAATTATACTTACAAATTCAGAAGAAATAATAAAACAAATTAATAGAGCAGTGTTTCCAGGAATTCAGGGTGGACCATTAGAACATATTATTGCAGCAAAAGGAATATGTTTTGAAGAAGCTTCTATGCCAGAATTTAAAGAATATGCAAAGCAAATTATAAAAAATGCAAAAGTTTTTTCAGAAGAATTTATAAAAGCTGGATGGAAAGTGATATCAAATGGAACAGATAATCATATGTTTGTACTAGATGTATATAATTCAATAGGAATTACAGGAAAAGAAGCTGAAGTCGAATTAGATAAAATACATATAACAGTTAATAAAAATCAAATACCAAATGATACACTTCCACCATTAAAATCATCAGGAGTTAGAATTGGTGTACCAGCTATGACAACAAAAGGATGGAAAGAAAAAGATTTTATTAAATTAGCAAAAGTTATTATGGATTATTTAAAAATTTATAAAGATGGAAAAGCCGAAGAAAATAGAGAAAACTATATAAATAAAGTATTAGAAATAATAAAGCAAGTATAAACGAAAGAGGAAAAGTAAATGAAAGAAAGAGGAATTTTACTTCCAATATTCTCTCTTCCTAGTAAATATGGAATAGGTGATTTTGGTAATGAAGCATTTGAATTTATAGATATATTAAGTGAAAACGGAATAAAATATTGGGAACTATTGCCGATAAACGCATGTAGTAATGGTTTGCCATATTCTCCAATTAGTTATTATGCACTTAATGAAGAATATATATCTTTAGATAAGTTAAAAGAATATGGATTAATAAATAGAATAGAAAAAAGAGAAAATACTGATAGAGTTATATATGATAATTTTAAAGAAAAATATTACAAAAAAGCATTTAAAAAATTCAAAAAAGATGAAAAATATCAAAGATTTATAAAAAATGAGAATATAAATCAATATGCTGAATATATGAGTGAAAAAAAACAAGAATCTAAGGAATATTATTTATTTTTACAATATATTTTATATAAGCAATGGTCGGAACTAAAAAAATATGCAAATTCAAAAAATGTAGAAATAATAGGTGATATGCCAGTATATCCTGCATTTGATTCAGCTGAAACAAAGAACAATCCAAAATATTTTGAAATGAAAGATGGAAAATTCACTTTTGAAGCGGGAACACCACCAGATTATTTTAATAATGATGGTCAAAAATGGGGGAGTCCAGTATACAATATAGAAAATATTAAAAAAAGTAAATATAAATATCTAGTAAATAGATTTAAATATTATTTAAAATTATTTGATAAGGTTAGAGTAGATTATTTTAGAGGATATGATTCATTTTTTAAAATTCCAATTGGAAAATCAGGAAGAGAAGGATTTTATGTAGATGGAGTAGGATATGGATTTTTTGATGAATTATTCAAATACAAAACAATGAAAATAGAAAATCTTATAATAGAAGATTTAGGAGATATAAGAGAAGAAACAGTACGTTTAAGGGAACACTATGGATTTACAAGACAAAAAATATTACAGTTTTCTTTAGATTTGGACAATTTATGGGATAGAGACAATGAAGCTGAAAATGTTCTTGTATTTCCAGGTAACCATGATTGCTCAACAATATATGGTTGGTATAAAACTTTAGATGATGAACATAAAGAAAAATTAAAAGAATTTTTAAGAAGAAATGAATGTTATGATATAAATGTAAATATTGGAATTATGCAATATAGTATGAAATGTAGAGCAAAAATAGCAATAATTACTGTTCAAGATATATTAGGATTAGATGATAGTGCAAGGATAAATGTTCCTGGAACAGAATCAAAAAATAATTGGTCATGGAAACTTATTGATTTCGAAGAATTTAAACAAAGAGTAAAAGATTTTAAATAAATACAATATAGGAGAGATTATGGAACATAAAAAAATTGGAATATTCGACTCAGGAATAGGTGGTGTAACAGTTTTAAAAGAAATAGTAAAAATACTTCCTAATGAAGAATATATATATTACAGTGATTCAAAAAATAATCCATATGGAGATAAAAATGATGAAGAAATATTAAAAATTTGTGATAATATTGTTGAAATTCTGATAAAAGAAAATTGTAAAATAATAGTAATTGCATGTAATACAGCAAGTGCAAAAGCCGTAAAATACTTAAGAGAAAAATATGCTCGGAATACCATTTGTTGCAATAGAACCAGCATACAAAATGGTACATGATTATTCATATAATGAACCAACATTAGTTATGGCAACAAAAGGAACAATAGAAAGTGAAAAATTTAATCTTTTATATCACAAATATGATAATTACAAAACGAAACTGTTACCTTGTGTAGGTTTAGCTGATATTATAGAAGAAGGAAACAAAGATAAATTAAAAACATACTTGAAAGATATTTTAAAAGATTACAAAGGAAAAGTCAAAAACGTAGTTCTTCGGTTGCACACATTATCCTTTGATACAAGATGAAATAAAAGAAGTTTTAGGTGAAGAAATATTATTTTTCAACGGAGCTCCAAGTTTAGCAAAACATTTAAAAGATATTTTAAACCAAGAAGACAAGTTAGAAAAATATCATACAGGAACAATAAAATTTATAGATTCACAAAATTCAAAACAAAAAGAAGAAAGATTTTATAAATATTTAAAAGAGGCTAGTTTAAATTTTTAAACTAGCCTCTAATGCTAACTGAATCATATTATTTAAACCACTTTGTCTTTCTTCTGCAGTTGCAATTTCTTCAATAAATTTTGAATCAACTACACTCATTAAACAACTAGCTTTTTTATTTAAAAGCTTAGCAATGTAAAATAAAGCAAAAGCTTCCATTTCAGCACTTAATGGATTAAAACCATCAGGTAATCTAGATAAAAATTGATTAACATCAGTCATATAAACATCAAAACAATCTAGACAAACTGTATTACCCTTAACAATTTTTATATTGTTTTCATTTGCACTATTTTCAATAATATTATTTAACTCTGAACTTGCTTCTATAATATGACAATCATCATTATTAAAAGTTAATGCATAATTACTTTCACTAAAAACACTTTCAGACAAAACGATATCAAACAATTTTAATTCTTGTTTGTATCCGCCACAAGACCCAATACGAATAATGTTTTCAACATTATAAAACTTATAAAGTTCATAGCAATAAATACCAATGCTTGGCATACCCATACCAGAAGCCATGATAGTAATTTCTTTACCTTTATATTTTCCAGTATAGGCATAAATACCTCTAACTTGGTTAACTAATTTATAATCATCTAAAAAATTTTCCGCAATATATTTTGCACGAAGCGGATCTCCAGGCATAATAACTGTTTTTGCGATATCTCCTAAATTTGCTTCATTATGTGGTGTAGACATAAAATATTCCTCCTTTTGTCCCATTTGTAACAAGTTTTATGAGATATTTTGACCTTTTTGGGACGTTATCTTGAAAATAGTATAACAATAAATTGTAAAAATTACAATAAAATGTATTGTTTTTTTTATTAAATAGTGGTAAAATAATTTTAGATTAAAAAAAAACCAAATTTTTCGGTAAGTTTTTTTAATCTTTTTTTATTTGGTTGTGAAGGAGGAAATAATGAATACAAAATATATTTTTGTAACAGGTGGAGTAGTATCAGGATTAGGTAAAGGTATAACAGCTGCATCTCTTGGCAGATTGTTAAAAAATAGAGGGTATAAAGTAACAATTCAGAAATTTGATCCTTATATAAATGTAGATCCAGGAACGATGAATCCTTATGAACATGGAGAAGTTTTTGTAACAGATGATGGTGCAGAAACTGATTTAGATTTAGGTCACTATGAAAGATTTATAAATGAAAATTTAACAACAAATTCTAGTGTTACAATGGGGAAAATATACTCTAGTGTAATTGAAAAAGAGAGAAAAGGTGAGTATTTAGGAAAAACTGTACAAGTTATTCCACACATAACTAATGAAATAAAAGAAAAAATTTATGGTTTTGAAGACACAGATACAGATATAGTTATAACAGAAATTGGTGGTACTGTTGGAGATATTGAAGGATTATCAATAATAGAAGCAATTAGACAAGTTGGACTAGAAAAAAATCCTGAAGATGTTATATATATTCATGTAACTTTGCTACCATATATAGCAGGCTCTAATGAAATAAAATCAAAACCAACTCAACATTCAGTTAAAGAATTACAAGGATATGGAATAAAACCAGATATATTGGTTTGTAGAACAGAAATAGATATTCCTGAAAGTATTATAGATAAATTATCATTATTTTGTAATGTTAGAAAAACAAGTGTAATTCAAAATAAAACAGCAGATTGTCTTTATGCAGTGCCATTAATGCTTGAAAAAGAAGGTTTAGCAAGAGAGGTATGTAATCATTTAAAATTAGATAGATATGTACCTGATAACACTAAATGGGAAGAAATGGTCAAAAAAATTAGAGAAATTGATGAAAATAAAATTGTAAATATAGCTATAGTTGGAAAATATGTTAAACTAGAAGATGCTTATATTTCAGTCATAGAAAGTCTTTACCATGCTGGATTTGCTAATAATATAAAAGTAAAAGTAGGATTAGAAGATTCGGAAAAAATTAATCGAGATAATGCTAAAGAAATTCTTGGAAAATATGATGGAATAGTTGTTCCAGGTGGCTTTGGTAATAGAGGTATTGACGGTAAAATAGAAACAATTAAGTATGCAAGAGAAAATAAGGTACCATTTTTAGGAATCTGTTTAGGAATGCAAATGGCAGTAGTAGAATATGCAAGAAATGTTCTAAATTTAAAAGATGCTAATTCTTCAGAGTTAGACAGTAAAACAAAAAATCCTGTGATACATATAATGGAAGAACAAAAGAAAATTAATAAAAAAGGTGGTACGATGCGTTTAGGTGCTTATCCTTGCTTAATAAAAGAAGGAAGTTTAGCAAATAAAATTTATGGAGAAACAGAAATATCAGAAAGACATAGACATAGATATGAATATAATAATGATTATAGAGAAAAATTAGAAAAGGCAGGACTAAAAATTTCTGGAACATCGCCAGATGGATTGTTAGTGGAAATAGTTGAAATGAATCAATCTGAACATCCATATTTTATAGCTGGACAATTTCATCCAGAATTGAAGTCTAGACCAAACAGACCAGCACCTTTATTTGTAGGATTAGTTGATGCTTGTAAAACAAAAAAGTATAAAAAATAAATGGAATTTT
>CAMNPT010000045.1 GCA_946548575.1 uncultured Clostridium sp.
TTTGTGATTTTTTAGTTGGTATTGTTGTATTTCTTTCAATTAATTTTGTAAATACTCCACCATAAGTTTCAATACCTAATGAAAGTGGTGTTACATCTAATAATACTAAGTCTTTTACATCTCCTGATAAAACTCCACCTTGAATTGCAGCTCCTAATGCTACACATTCATCTGGATTTATTCCTTTATCTGCTTCTTTTCCAGTAATTCTTTTAACCGCTTCTTGAACAGCTGGAACTCTTGTAGAACCACCTACCAATAATACTTTATGAATATCTGATGGAGTAAGTCCTGCATCTTTTAAAGCTTGATTTACAGGTCCTGCTGTAGCTTCTACTAAGTCATGAATTAATTCCTCAAATTTAGCTCTTGTTAATGTTAAATCTAAGTGTTTTGGTCCAGCACTATCAGCTGTAATAAATGGTAAGTTAATTTGTGTTTGTTGAACACCTGAAAGTTCTATCTTAGCCTTTTCTGCTGCTTCTTTTAATCTTTGCATTGCCATTTTATCTGATTTTAAATCTATTCCATTTGATTTTTTGAATTCATCAACTAAATAATTGATAATTGCTTCATCAAAATCGTCTCCACCTAAGTGTGTATTTCCATTTGTTGCTAAAACTTCAAATACTCCATCACCAATATCAAGTATTGAAACATCAAATGTACCTCCACCTAAATCATAAATTAATATTTTTTGATCTTGTTCTTTATCCATACCATAAGCTAAAGCTGCTGCTGTTGGTTCATTTATAATTCTTAAAACCTCAAGACCAGCAATTTTTCCTGCATCTTTAGTTGCTTGTCTTTGGCTATCACTAAAATATGCTGGAACTGTAATAACTGCTTGAGTTACTTTTTGTCCTAAATAATTTTCTGCATCTGATTTTAATTTTTGTAAAATCATTGCTGAAATTTCTTGTGGTGAAAATGTATCACCTTCTATATTTACTTTATCACTTGTTCCCATTTTTCTTTTAATTGATATAACAGTATTATCTGGATTTGTAACTGCTTGACGTTTTGCTATTTGTCCAACTAATCTTTCACCATTTTTAGAAAATGCAACAACTGATGGAGTTGTTCTATTTCCTTCTGCGTTTGGTATTACTACAGATTCTCCTCCTTCCATAACTGCTACACATGAGTTTGTTGTTCCTAGGTCAATACCTATAATTTTTCCCATTTTAATCATCCTTTCTTTTTGAGGAAATACCTCTATTTTTTATATTTAATAAGTTTAAAAACTATTTTAATTAGCAACGACTACCATACTATGTCTAATAACTTTACTGCCAATTTTGTAGCCTTTTCTATATTCCTGTGCTATTTCTTTTTCTCCCAAATTTTCATCTTGAATACTACTAACAGCTTCATGTAATTCAGGATCAAAGGTCTCACCTAAAGCTTTAATTTCTTCTACTCCCTTAGATTGTAAAACATCCTTAAATTGTTTTAAAACTAGTTCTACACCTTGTTTATAATTTTCATCTTCTGTCTCAACTTTTGCGGCATTTTCTAAATTATCAACAACTGGAAGCATTACCTCCACAACATCTGATAATATAGAATTATATAATCCATCTCTTTCTTTACTACTTCTTTTTTTGTAATTTTCAAATTCAGCTAATATTCTTTTATACCTATCATCTAATTGATCATATTCCTGTTTTGGAACCATTTCTTTTTCATTTTGTTTATCTACTTGCTGTTCTTCTTGTATTTCTTCCTTTTCTATAACTTCTTCATTTTCATTTTCTTCTTTCATTTTATTATCATTCCTTTCTTATGTTAATAAAGTTGCCATTTATCTCCGACCCTATTGGCAATTATTTAGTTTCTGATTAATATATTTCATTACAGATATTACTTTTGAATAATCCATTCTTTTAGGTCCTATTATTCCTATTGTTCCAAGGTCTTTTCCATTTACTTTGTGTTTAAATGTTACTATACTAAAGTCTTTTAATTGTTCTTTTTCATTTTCTTCCCCAATATATACTTTTATATCTTCTGCAAATCCTGTATTTAATATATCTGCTACTAACTCTTTTGTGTCTAATATATTCACAAAGTTTTTTGCTACTTCTAAACTATTGAATTCTGGTAAGTCAAATGCGTTTTTTGTTCCTTCTAAGTATATTCTATTTTCTTGTTCTAGTACTTTTTTTATTTGTTCTATTACTGGTCTTATAACATTTACACTATATATCATTTCATCATATAAATATTCTTCTAGTGGTCTATTTATTGTTTCTATTGGTTCGCCCTTTAGTTTTTTGTTAAACATATAGTTCATTGTTTCTACCTGTTTTTCTTTTATATCTTCATCAAATTTTATTATTGTTTCTTTTACTAATCCTGTGTCAGTTAGAATAATTGCCATCATCATTCTTGATCCTAATAATATAAATTTGATTTCTTCTATTAGTTGACTTCCTGATTTCGGACCTATTGATACTGTTGTATAGTGTGTTAATTCTGATATTGTGTTTGCTGTTATTTTTGTTAAGTCCTCTATTTCGTTTACTTTTGTTTCTAGCTTTTCACTTATATATTTTATTTCTTCTAAACTAATGTCTTTATCATTTACAAGTTCATCTACATAGTACCTATAACCTTTTGCTGATGGTATTCTTCCGCTTGATGTATGTGTTTTATCTAAATATCCTCTTTTTTCTAGGTCTGCCATTTCGTTTCTGATTGTTGCACTACTATAGTTTAAGCCATAATTGTTTGTTAGTGCATTTGAACTAACCGGCTCTGCCGTATTTACATATTCTTCTACTATTGCTTGTAATACCTTCTTTTTTCTATCATCTAACAATTATTTTCACCTTCTTTTTTTTAATTGTTAGTTTTTATTTTTTAGCACTCTTTTGCTTTGTCTGCTAACTTCGTATATATTATACCCATTTTTAGCACTTGTCAATAGTTTCTGCTAAAAAAATTGTGAATTTTGTGTGACCTTTTAAATTTTTGAAATCATTAAGTTAGAAGATGAATATCTTCTAAGTCCTCTGTAGAATATTAAAAATGTAAATATCGTAAGTATAATTGTTACAACAATTATTACTAGTGTTAGTTTTATATCAAATTTTGTCATAATCCACACAGGAAAATATGATGTTAGTCCAACAGGAATTACTGTAAGAAGTAATATTCTTGATACTCCTTTAAATATTCCATCTGGATATGTTGAAAAGTTTGACATTAAGTTGTTTCCAGTATCTGCAATCATATCAGACTTACCCAACCAAAAACTTAAACTACCAAGTATTACTGCAATATCTGTTATAATTATTGCTCCTGTAATTGAAAAGAATGTAAATAATATAAATTTAGTTACTGTTAATCCACTTATTACAAGTACAATATATCCATATAATATATCTCCTAGTGCAGATACTTCAATATCTGTGGTTATAACAGATATTAACACATTTTTTGGTTGTACTAAAAAACTATCAAGTTTTCCATTTGTTATTACATCTGAAAGGTAATATGATTTTTTGAATATAAAGTGTGAAAATCCATAAGTGGATGCAGCAATTGCCCATAGTAACAATACTTGATTAAATGTATATCCACCAACATCTTCTTTTAGTGAATAAACAACTATCCATTGGATTATGAAACTAGCATTGTTAAGTATCATAAATGCAATATTCATAAGAAAGCTAGTTTTGTTTATCATTTCGCGCATTAATCCATATTTGATTGTCTTTGTTGTTACTCTTAATTGATTTTTAACCTCCTGTAACATTTATTTTTTTCACTCCCTTCTTATATATTGTATTGCACATTGTCCATGCGATAAATAAATAAATTATTTGTGATATTAGAATTTCAAATGTTGATGAATAGCTAAAATCTACAAATAGTTTTGCAGGACCATAACAAGTTACATATATTGGACTATATCTCATAATTTTTGCAAATACTCCTGGAAAAAATTCAATTGGAAATAAAACTCCAAGTATTAATATCATCTTACTATATAGCCAGAATATCGGATTTGAATCTTCAATTATAAATGAAATAAGTCCAATAAAGGTTACAAGTAATGAATTAATTAATACTGCTAATATTCCAGATAAAGTAACCAATATTATAGCAGGTATAGACAGTGAAGGAATTTCTCTTAAGTAAATCAATCCCATTGTAAAACCGACTATTATTGAAATTATGGTTTTTATTGTAGTTTCGCCTAAATGGCTAGATATTGCATAACCAATGTAACTATAAGGTTTATTTATCATATATGCAATATTTCCTCCTCTTACATCATCTGCTATTTTTCTACAATACCTTCTTCCATTTGTTGCACCCCATATAATCTCTGTTATGATAACATACCAAATCATTTGATTTTTAGAGTACCCATTAATCAGTTCATTTGGATTATCATATATATAATTCCAAAGGTTCATAAATATGAAAATTAACAAAATAAAATTGATTAATCTAAACAATATGTTTAACATATATTGCAATGTACTCATTAATTCACTTTTATAAATATAAATGTACTTTCTCATATTACTGCTCCTTTCTATAAATTGCAGAAATAATTTCTTCAAGTGGTATATTAGAAATATTGATGTCAATAATATTTTCTGGATCTATTAATTTCAAAACAGCAGTCAAATCAGTTTCATTTGTATCAATTTCAATTCTAAAACTATTTGCCTTTTCCTTTATTATTTTAATACCATTTGCATCACTAAAACTTACCTTTCTTTTTAATTTAACTTCTACAACCTTTTTATCCATATAATGATATTTCAAATTAGTCATAGAATCATCCATAACAATTTGACCATCATTGATAATTATTACTCTTTTACAAAGTTTTTCAATATCAGAAATATCATGACTTGTAAGAAATATTGTAGTATGATACTCTTTATTCATTTTTTTAATTAATTTCCTAATACTTTCCTTAACCACAGGATCAAGTCCAATTGTTGGTTCATCTAAGAACAATACTTTTGGTCTATGAATTAATGATGCAACAATTTCACATCTGATTCTTTGCCCTAGACTTAGGTTTCTTACCGGTATATTTATAAATTTTTCAAGATTGAAAAGCTTAATTAATTCTTCAATACGCTTTTCAGTTTCTTTTTCCGGAATGTCATAAATTGATCCAAAAAACTTAAAGTTATCATATGCTGTTAAATGCATCCAAAGTTGCTCTTTTTGACCAAATACTGTTCCAATTTCATAAGCTAATTTTTTTCTTTCTTTTGTAGGATTAATTCCAAGTACTTCGATATTTCCGCTATTTGGATAAAGAATTCCTGTAAGCATTTTTATTGTTGTACTTTTTCCAGCTCCATTTGGTCCAATAAAAGCAATAATTTCGCCTTCTTCAACTTCAAAAGAAATATCTTTTACTGCTTTAACTTCTTTGTATTTTGGTTTTAAAATTGTCTTTACACTACCTATAAATCCTTTTTCTTTCACCTTTACTTTAAATATCTTTTTTAAGTTCTTTACACTTATCACTGCCATAAGCTTTTCCTCCTTTTTTTCTTTATTATGATTTCTAAAATAAAAAAAAAAGCGAAGTCACTACTATAATTTAGTAGTGACTCCGCCTTGTATCTTAAAACGTGTAGGTTTTGTAGCAAACCCTGTGTAGCTTTTTCTATACACACTCACTTTTTTGTATTTTGATATCATAAAACAAGTTTACCATAATTGTATAAAAAAATCAAGTGTTTTTCAAAATTTTGTTTGATTTTTTCCTCTATTTCATATTCCCCATACTTTGATACTAAACCTTTAACATATTACAAAAATTTACAATATAATGTTAATAGAGGTGTTCTATATGTTTATATTTAAATCAAACAAAGCTTATGCAAATATAAAAGGCGGAAAAAATTATCCTGATATAAATGGATATATTTATTTTAAAGAAACTAAAGAAGGTGTCTTACTTACAGTTAAAATTCATGGATTGCCTAAATCTCCTAACAGATGCAAAGGAAGGTTCTTTGGATTCCATATTCATGAAGGTTCTTCTTGTACAGGTAATAAAGAAGATGAGTTTTCAGATGTAGGCATGCATTATAACCCTACTAATTGCCTTCATCCTTTTCACTCAGGAGATTTACCACCACTTCTTGAAAATGATGGTTATGCATATATGAGTGTTTTAATTAATAAATTTAAGATTAAAGATATTATTGGAAAAACTGTAATTATTCACGATACTCCAGATGATTTTACTACTCAACCTAGTGGAAATTCTGGTAATAAGATTGCATGTGGAGTAATAATATAATTTCTAGTTTTAAATTCGACAAATTAAAATATTAGGAGTATTTGTCAATAAGGTTACGTTTATAGTTTAGTCTCTGCAAACATTTCATTAAAATACTTTGCCATATTTATATTTGTAGTTCTATATTCTTCATCTATGCTTTTATTTCAATTAAATTTTTCACATTTTCATTTTTCATAACTAAAATCAACTCCTATTTCAATTCCATATTATTTTATTTTTACCTCTCATTGCTTTAATTTCATCTATTGTTTTAACTTTTTTTCTTCTGTCATTAACTATTTCATATTCGTGGTTATCAAAGATTTTTGAAAAAGAAAACTCACCCTTACGAGTGAGAAAGATACATCTTTTTTAAAAAAACTAGAATTGCTTGACAATATTATTGTCTCGTTTCCAGTGAGCAGAGCTCATGAAACCACAGCCATCTTCATGCCAGAGGATATTCTGGGCCATCAGTGCAGCACTCGTTGCACACCCGTTCCTCTTTTTTTGGAGAGAAACAGCTCTCAATTCCTCCTTTGTCATAGAGTCTTTTTTCTTCCGCAGCTCCTCTACCGTCATATTCTTCATGGTTCATTCCTCCTTGCGCAATAGCGCTTTTTTTATGTCAATGCCTCTGATGAAACGGAGTAATACAAAATGTTTCATCACTTATAATTATACCACATTTTACATAAAATCACAAATTTGACATGCCCTTCTTATTTTTATATTGTGTTTATTCAAAAATTTATACTAACAGATAAATCTACTCAATTAAATAGTAAGAAGAAAAATGGACTTCATCCTTTAAGACCAAGAAAAGGAGAAATTTACTTAATAGATTTTGGACAAAATGTAGGAATAGAATTAAGTAATACACATATGTGTATGCAAGTTCCACCTTTCAATAAATATTTGTTAAGTTTTTAAAAATAAATCTATTTATTTAGCAAATGACTTCAAAAACTATTGAATGAATAAAATATAAACAAAGTAATATATATGAAATTTATGGAAAACTTTTATATAATATTTTTGAGGTGTAAAAGATGCAAACAAGGTTGAAAGAATTAAAAGAAACCTTATAATAAAAATATACAACTTACGAAACCCTTATAAATTCGTAAGTTGTAAGAATTTAGAGCGATTGAAGTAGTTATTTACAACTTTTTGCTCACCTAACGATTGATACAAATATCTGTCTTTTTATTTAAAAGCATAAACCCTTATATACTTTTTCAGAATCTATTAAATCTGATGGAAGAACAGGCGTATTATCTTCTTCTGTAATTCCAAATCCTTCTCCACTAATGATACCATCTACCCTACGACCATTAGGAAAATACCATACAGCAGTAGAAAAATTATCTACATTATATGTAGAACGCATCCAATCAGCCCATGTAGTGCCTTCCACAAATTGATATTCTCCACAGTTAGAAACAGAGAATGTGTTTGTTTCTACTGGAATAGATTTAAATTTTCCATTATATATATCAGTTAATGCTATATTTTGATGCCCTCCATAAATTTGCTTTGCATTTAATTTTAAATCCGAATTTGATAGATCATCTGGAAGTTCTAAAGTTGCTATGTCTACAAAATATTTATCAAGAATATCCTTTAATTGGTCTTTTGAAATGTTTTCTCCTTTATTTTCAGCAATTTGTCCTAATATATCTGTTTGAGCAAGTTCTATTACTGATTTTCTTTCGGTATTTGTCTTGGCCTCTGTTGTTTTTTGTAATATACTATTATCCCCAGTTAGCATAGAAATACTTATTCCAGCCAAGATTAAAAGGACAATTATAGTAATAACTAAGGCTATCAAAGTTATACCATTACTGGCTTTTATAGCTTTTTTTGTATGATTTTTCATAATACATTTTCCTTTCTTTAGTTCATTTAATATTCCATATATATTTTAAAATATACTTCTTTTGTAACATTTTATAGCTATTAAATATTCATTTTTTATTAGGAATATTTAAATAAAACTCTTAATAAATTCTTCATTTTCTATTATTACACAAATTTTTAAAAATTACAATAGTTTTTGTAATTTTTCTCTCAGTTTATTGAGAGGTTTTTAATAGCTTTTTTGATACACTAATAAATATTACTATTTAAGGAGTTTTGTTTATGGAGTTTACAGATTTAATAGCTCTTAAAATAAAAGAATTGATGAGTGAAAAAGAGTTATCTATATATAAACTTGAATCACTAACAGGGGTTTACACATCTACAATTTCACAATTCTTAACTAGAAAAACAAAAACTATTAGAATTGAAAATTTGTTATATATTTGTGAAGCACTTGGAACTAATTTGTCAGAATTTTTTTCTGATTCAAGATTTGATGAAGCAGAAGCAAAAGGTTGGTTAAAGCGACAATAATTTTTTCAAAAAAATTTGACAAATTCAAATAATGCGAGTATAATAATATTAGGAAATGAACATACAGAAATGTATGTTGCCACATAAATGTAACAAACACTACATTGCCTGTGCAAAGCAAAATGTAGTGTTTTTATTTATGCCTTATTAGTCCAAATTATGTATATAATTGTCAATAAGGTTACGTTTATAGTTACAGAAAACATAAAACCTAATATTAGGAATAGTAAAAAATATACCATAAACACCACCTCACTTTCTCATAGCAAAAACTATGAAGTTCAGTGGCAACACACATCTGCTTTTTATTCATTTCCTATGATAAATACTATACTACATTTTTTGTGAAATTACAAGCGAACATTCAAGATTTTTACAAATTTTTGTTCTTTACAAACTTAATTCAGTAAATATACTATTAAATAAATATAATGCCACTTGATTTTGTTGTTCTACAGATGATTACATAAGTTTAGTCTCTGCAAACATTACATTAAAATACTTTACCATATTTATATTTGTAGTTCTATATTCTTCATCTATGCTTTTAAGAATATTATCAAATTTCTTATAGTTTTCTTTTGTATTGAATTTTAATCTAGACCACTTGTCTTGGCTCATACAAATTGCGAGCCTTAACTTGTCTTTCATATTCATTTTATCAATTATTTCAATTAAATTTTTCACATTTTCATTTTCCAGAACTAAAATCAACTTCTATTTTAATTCCATATTATTTTTACCTCTCATTGCTTCAATTTCATCTATTGTTTTAACTTTTTTCTTCTGTCATTAACTATTCCATATTCGTGGTTATCAAAGATTTTGTTTACAAATAAATCTTTTGCAACTTCTATAAAGTTCTTATCATTGTTATATTTTATTTTATCTTGGAATTATTTTATAGTTTTATGCCAAAAGACTTTGTATTTTTGTAATTGCTGTTTCTGATTTTCCTTTTCAGTTTGTAATTTATTTATAATTTTATCTTTTGAGAAAGATTTGACATATACACATCATTGGAATAATTGAAAACTAGAAATGTTTTGTCTTTTATAACAACTCTATGTAGCTCAATGTACGAAAGATTAGTATTTTCAATTTTTTTAATACTGCCATTGATAAAAGTAGGCGTAATTTTTGAGAACTCACATATAAATTCTAGCCTTTGTTTTAGACTTTCCTCAAATTGTAATTCTTCCTTCATTCTTAAACACCGTCCTTTCCATCAGATGATATTTTGGCAACAAAAAAATATCACCCAATTTCTTGAATGATATTTGTATCTCTATTAAAAAAGTTCGAACAGATTCGTCATTGGAGCAGGTAGTGGGAATCGAACCCACGTCATCAGCTTGGAAGGCTGAGGTTCTACCATTGAACTACACCTGCATATTAAATTAAAATCTATAATTGTCAGATTTGTGGAAATTGGAGCAGGTAGTGGGAATCGAACCCACGTCATCAGCTTGGAAGGCTGAGGTTCTACCATTGAACTACACCTGCATATTTCCTCCTGACAATTATAGATTATAAATGTTTTTTATTATTTTGTCAATACTATTTTTCAATTTTTTTAAAATTCCATTTATTTTTTATACTTTTTTGTTTTACAAGCATCAACTAATCCTAC
>CAMNPT010000046.1 GCA_946548575.1 uncultured Clostridium sp.
CTTACTATATAAGTAAATTTGATGATAATTCTAAATAAATTATCATCTTTTTTATTGACAAAATTATAATAAAGATATATATTTTCTACATACAAAAATTTTTTAGGAGGTATTTTTATGTTAAAAAACAAATTTAAAGTAATTGCTTTATTATTAGTTCTTATTTTATCTCTTTCTATTCCTATTGTAAGAGCTGAAAATGAAGTAACTAGTGAAGATCCAGAATCTTCAATTACAGTTGAACCAACTGAGGATGTTGAAAATGAACAAAGCAATGATGCAGAAACAGAGCAAAATGAGGATGTTGAAAATGATGAAACAGATCAAACTGGGGATGAAGAAAATACAGCTGATGAACAAGTTCAAAGCGAAGACCCAGAAAATACTATGAAAAAACAAGATGTTTATATAGTAGATGATGATGTTGTTATAGATTATATAGTTGATGGAAATCTTTATGTTATAGCTAATAATGTAACAATTAATTCTCAAATCGGAGGAGATGCATTTATTATTGCACAAACCATAAATATTGATAAAGATGCATATATTTATAGTAACTTATTTTCTATATCTAGTGACTTAAATATCACTGGTGTTATATATGACTTATATGCAATGAGTAAAAATATTAACATTGATGGATATATTTATAGAGATATTAGAGTTGCAACTAATGATTTAAATATTAATGGGGTTGTTGGTAGAAACGCTTATGTAACTGCAAATAATATTAATTTTGAATCTGGTGAAGATGAAGCAAATGGTGTTATAAATGGAAACTTCAATTATACTTCTTCTCAAGAAATATCTATTCCTGATGATTCAGTTAATGGTGAAGTTAATTATTCAGAACAAATTGTAAGTGAATCTCATTCTTCAATCAGTTCATATATTATGTCATTAGGCGGTTTAATTGCTTCAGTATTAATAATTTGGGGATTAAGCTTATGGCTAACACCTAAATTTATTAAAAATGCATCTGAATTAATTAAAACAAAACCTTTAAAAGTATATGGATTTGGATTATTAACACCTATAGTTTCATTATTAGTAATTTCAATATTATTCTTATTAGGATTAACTGCAAAAATTGCTTTAATTCTAACAGGATTGTTAATTTTAGCATTTGCACTTAGCACACCAATTTTTATAATTACAATAAATGAACTTATTTGTCAAAAATTCAAAATTGAGAAAAATCATATAAAAATTGGTACATTAATCTTAACTGCTCTTGTATTTTGGATAATTGCTCTAATTCCTTATATTAAAATTTTAGCTAATTTAGTTGTATATTTAGGTGGATTAGGACTTTTAATTATAAATATAATTCCCTCAAAAAAGGATTAAAGAAAACATTATAAATAAAATATTCAGGCATTACTCTATTTTTGAGTAGTACCTGAATATTTTTGTATTATCTCCTAATTTTTCAATTCTTCAATTATTATTCTATAATCTTTAGCCATAAGTATTGCTGTTCCTGCTACCAATATATTAGCTCCTGCATTTTTCACTTCATCTACTGTTGCTAGGTTTATACCTCCATCTGCTTCTATATCGACTTCAATATTATTTTCTCTAACATATTTATTTAATTCAAATATTTTTTTTACAGTTTCCTTGATTAAAGTTTGTCCTCCCTTTCCAGGCTCTACTGTCATAATTAAACATACATGAATAAAAGGTAAAAATTCATATATATCTTCTATCTTTGTATTTGGTTTTATTGCAATTCCAACTTTACAATTATTCTCCTTAATATATTTTATTAATTCATAAACTTCCTCTTTGCTTTTACAAGCTTCAAAGTGAAAAGTTATAATATTGGGTTCTACTGCTAAAAAATCATCTATTGTTTCTTTTACATTCTCTACCATCAAATGTACATCTAATGGTAAGTTTGAAATTCTTTTTATATATGAAGCATATTCTAACATTTTTTTATATGTATTTTTTTCTACAAATTTACCATCCATAACATCTATATGAAAATAGTCTGTTTTTGCAGATTCTAATCCAAAAAAAACTTTAGATTCCTCTTCTTTTTTTACTGAAAGTATTGATGTTGAAATTTCTACCATCTTTTATTATCCTCCCTTTCTTTTAACTCGTGATATATTTTACAAAACCTATCATATCTATCTTGCGAAATCTTACCTAATGTTAATGCTTTTTTTATTCCACACTCTTCTTCTTTAATATGTGTACAATCAACAAACTCACATCTTTCAATTTCTTTTTTAAATTCTTTAAAATATTTTGCAAGATTTCTACTTTCTATTTCTGATATATCAAATGTAGAAAATCCTGGTGTATCTGCAATATATGAATTTTTTTCAATTTCATAAAGTTTTGTTGATGTAGTGGTATTTTTTCCTCTTTTATTCCTTTTACTAATTTCTCCTTCTTGTGTTATATTTGTTTTAAAAATTGAATTTATTAAAGTTGATTTTCCTACTCCAGAATTTCCTGAAAATGCACTTATATTATTTTTTAATTCATCTTTAAGTAAATCAATTCCAAAACCTTTTTTTGCATTTGTTTCAATTATTTTATAACCTATTTTCTCATATATGTTTTTTATTTGTTCAAATTCGCTTTTTTTATCTAAATCAATTTTATTTAAAACTATAATAGTCTTAGTTTTGATAAATTCAGCAAACGCTAAGCTTTTATCTAACATCAATAAATCTGGTTTTGGATCATTTGATGAAACTACAAAAATTAGTTGAGTAATATTTGCCATTTTAGGTCTTTTTATATAAAGCTTTCTTGGATATATTTCTTCAATTACAGCTTTACCCTCTTCTAATTTTGTAAAATCAACTTTATCTCCTACAACAGGTATTATTTCTTCTTGCTTGAACTTTCCTCTAGCATTTGCTTCATAAATTTTTCCATCTTCATCAGCTAACCTGTATAAATTTGAAATATTTTCAATGATTGTACCTTTCATATTTACCTCACCTTGACTTATATTATACAATAAAAAAAAACAATTAGCAATTAATTATTTAACCATTATTGTTACTAGTATATTTTTATGTTATAATAATATAAAAAATATATTAAATGAGGTTTAAAATGATAGATTTACTTTCTCCTGTTCGGAAATTTTGAATGTTTAAAAGCTGCTGTACAAAACGGTGCAGATAGTGTATATTTTGGTGCTGATTCATATAGTGCAAGAGCTTTTGCTAGTAATTTCAATCTTGAAGAACTAAAAAAAGCAATACAATATGCTAAAATTCGTGGAGTTAAAACAAATTTAACTTTAAATACATTAATCAAAAATGAAGAATTTGAAGGAGCCGTTGAATTAGCTAAAAAAGCTTATGAATATGGTATTGATGCAATTATTGTCCAAGATATTGGTTTTGCAAGTAAACTAATGGAATTATTACCAGATTTACCACTTCATGGTAGTACACAAATGTCAATTCATAACTTAAATGGTGTTTTAGAATTACAAAAAATGGGTTTTAAACGAGTTGTTTTAGCTAGAGAACTTTCAATAAATGAGATTGAATATATTTGTAAAAATTCTGAAATAGAAATAGAATGTTTTATACATGGTGCATTATGTATTTCTTATTCTGGACAATGTCTATTTTCCAGCATAGTAGGTGGAAGATCTGGAAATAGAGGAAAATGCGCTGGTCCTTGCAGATTACCTTATGAATTATTAGAAAATGATAAAAAAATAGATTCTGGATATTTACTCAATTCAAAAGATTTATGTGGATTAGATTATATACCTTCTTTAATAAAAGCTGGTGTTAGTTGTTTAAAAATTGAAGGTAGAATGAAATCTCCAGAGTATGTTGCAATAGTTACAAAAATTTATAGAAAATACATTGATTTAGCTTCATCAAATAAACCATACATCATAAGTTCAAAAGACAGAAAAGAATTACTTCAAGCTTTTAATAGAGGAAATTCTTCATCAGGTCATTTGAATAATAATCCTAATAAAAATCTTATTTTTAAAGAAAAACCAAATAATATGGGATTGTTTTTAGGAAAGGTTGAAAAATATAACAAAAACAAAGGATATATTACAATAAAACTTAAAGAAAATATTAATATTGGAGATACCATTTCTTTTGAAAATGAAACCAAAAGTTATACTATTTCTGAACTCATGGAAAATGGTAAAAATATTACAGACACTAAAATTGGACAAACTGTAACTATAGGAAGAATTAAAGGAGATATAAAATTAGGAAATAGAATTTTCAAAATTTCATCAAAAAACTTACTACAACTAGCGAAAAATAGTTACAAAAATGAAAACAGAAAAATTTTATTAAAGGCTACTGTTAATATAAAAAAATCAGAACCTATTTCTATAAATATTACTCCAGCAAACAATTTGAAACAATATCAAAATTTAAATATATCTTATAATTTAGATTTTATCCCTGAAGAAGCTAAAAATAAACCTTTAGATAAACAAACTGTAATAAATCAAATAATAAAAACAGCTTCAACACCTTATGATTTTAAAAAATTAAAAATTAATCTTGATGAAAATATTTTCTTACCTCAATTAAGTATTTTGAATAAATTAAGAAGAAATGCATTAGAAAAAGTGGAACAATATGCAATATCTAAAATTCAAAGAAAATTACCTGAAACTTCAAAACTTTTATATAATGAAAAAAATATATCCAATCATTCATCAGAAAAGAAAAAAATATCTTTACTTTTAAATATACTTAATCCAAATTATGATTATTCAAAATTAGAAAATGTTGATAATGTTTATATACCATTAAAATACTTTTCTAATAAAAAATATGAACCTATATTAAAAACAATTAGTGACAAATTTGAAACTTATATTTATATGCCAACAATTATAAAAGGAAATTATAAAAACCTCTTTTACAATCATAGTGAAAATGCAGTAAAAAAATATAATATAAGTGGTTTTGTAATATCTAATTTATCTACAATAGTTGCACTCTATGATTTGTTTAAAAACCTAAATAAAACCTTTAAAATAGTAGCTAATTATACATTTAATGTATTTAATAATTATACTGTATTAGAATTGAAAAAATTAGGAATAAATGCTTATACCTTATCACCTGAACTTGATAAATTTACCATATCTAGTTTAAGCAATTACAATTATATGCAAAAAGAATTGATAGTTTATGGAAAAACTCCATTAATGAATATGAATTATTGCTTACTTCGGTGAAACTGATAAATGTTATCCTGATTGCAATGCAAAATGTACATTAAATAAAAATTATTATTTAAAAGATAGATTAAATGTAAAATTTAGAATATTAGCTGATAATATACAAACTGTTACAACAATCTATAATGAAAAAACGACTTCAATTTCTGCAAATGAATTTAATGTTGATTTTCTTAGAATCGATGTTTTAGATGAAAATATCAATGAAATAAATTCTATTGTTAAAACTGTTAAAAATGGAAAAAGATTTGAAGGAAAACAATTTACCAATGGAAATTTGAATAAAAAGATATAACAAACTAACGAAAGCAACCAACGGGAACCAACGGGGACGGTCCTTTTGGTTGCTTTTGTTGGTTCATTAAACCTTTGAACTAAGTTCTATAATTAAATTCATATCATCATCTTTTGCCGCTTTATTTTTTCTTATTGCACCACATTTTTTACACTTAAATATAATTACATAACCTTTTTTACTGTCAATTTCTAAACCAATTGGTTCTAAATCTCCATGACATTCTTCTAATCTATCTCCAGGTTGTTTATCCACATGTTTAGAATGTAAACAATATGGACAATGATTTCTACAAGAATATCCAAGTTTTGTTACTTTTTTTCCACAGTTTTCACATATAAATTCTTCATCTATCTTCGTAAAATTCCTAGTTTTCATTAATATTTAAAATCTCCTCCTCCAACAAATTCCTTAAGAAGTGAATTTGTTGGTACCATTTCCGCAGGTATTATTTTTATATATTTTAATAATGATAATAGTCTTTGTGCTTCAGCATATTCAATCTCTTCTTTTGAAATCCCCTCTAATAGTGGTTCAGCAATTCCTTTTAGAACTCCCAATTCATATATAAGTGAGGTATTAAATATTGCATCTGCTTCCTCTTGAAACGGATAAATATTTTTCACCTCTCCTTTTATTACAGAAGGCCAGGTATTTATTGTGTGTTTTGCAGAATATCCTCTAAATTGATAATCTCTTACTATTCTTCTTATTAATCTAGTATCTGTTGATGAAACTTTTGTATATCTATCCATATTTAATACTGGAAGCGCACTTATATATACCTTAAATTTTTGTTCCTTTGGGATACTACTTGTTAATCTATCATTTAAACAGTGAATTCCCTCTATAACTAAAACCTCATCATCATTTAATTTCATTTTTTCTCCATTATATACTTTTGTTCCAACATGAAAATCAAAGTGTGGCATTTCTATTTCTTCACCATTTAGTAATTTTGTTAAATGATTGTTAAATAACTCTAAATCTATAGCCTCTATTGTTTCAAAATTATAATCTCCATTTTCATCTCTTGGAGTTTCTGTTCTCTCAACAAAATAATTATCAACAGATATAGTTACAGGTTTTATTTTATTTATTCTTAATTGAATTCCTAACCTTTGTGCAAATGTAGTTTTTCCTGATGAAGATGGTCCTGCAATTAGTATCATTTTAATATCTCTATTCTTTGCAATCTTATCAGCTATATTTACGATTTTCTTTTCATGTAAAGCCTCATCTAACATAATAACATCTTTTATTCTTTTTTCTTCAACTGCAGTATTTAATTTATAAACTGTATTTATATTCAATATTTTATGGATGTCGTTATATTCATTTAATGCCCAATTTATCTTTTTACTTTGTATTACTTTTTCTATTTTTTTTGGATTATGTGTAGTAGGATACATTATTAAAAGACCTTTATCATATTTTATCAAATCAAACATTTTTACAATATTTGTATTATTAGCTAAAATTCCATAACAATAATTAAAGTAATTTCCACAAATATTCATATGAATTTCATTATTTGACTCTAAATCAAATTGCAATTTTCCTCTTTTTGTATTATTATCTTCAAAGAATTTTTCTGCTTCTTCTCTATTCATAATTTTATCTTCTATTGGTAAATTACTATCTATTACATTTCTCATTTCTTTTTCTAGTTCTTCTACCATTTCCTCTGTAACTTCCATATTTCCTAAATCACAATATGTTGCATTAGATAAATAATAATTTACTGTTGCATTACTTTCTGGATATAACTTTCTAGATACCATAACAAATAAATATATTAAAGTTCTTCTATATATTCTCATACCTTGTTTTGATAAAATATCAACTAATTTAACTTCCCCATCTTTTCTTAATTTAAAATCTAAATTTACAAATTCATTATCAAAAATAGCTGCTACAACTGGGAATTCATTATTTTCTATTTCTTGTTTTAATAAATTATTTATTGTTTCTGGTTGTTCCAATTCAAATATTTTTTCTTTATATTGTATTTTCATAATTACCTCCTTTTTTGTACCTTTTTTATTTTAACCTAAAAGACCAAATAAGTCAAACTTTTGGTTATAAGCTTGGTTTTTTTGGATATACTTTAATTAGTATATTATGTTGGAGGAAATTTTATGAATTATGAGAAATTAAATAGTATTTTAAATAGTGATAAAAAATATGATATTTTTTATCAAGAAAGGGCTGTTTGGATTCAAAGCATTAATAATGAAATTGCAAAAATTGGATTTGTTGATAATTTTGATGAAAAAGATGTACCAATAAAAGATTTGTATGAAAAAAATTAAACTTCATCCAAAGAGGTTAACTTGCCACTGGGGTCGGAGATAAATGGCAACTTTAATGCATAAAAAAGACACACCTTACACATAAAAATGCAAAGGTATGTCCTTACTCTCTAAAGTTGCCATTTATCTCCGACCCCAGTGGCAAATTTTAAAACTCTATTCTTTCTTCAATCCATTTTTCAACTTCATCTATTTTTAGTCTTACTTGCTCCATTGTATCTCTATCACGAATTGTAACACTTTCATCTTCTAAAGTGTCAAAATCAACTGTTACACAATATGGTGTTCCAATTTCATCTTCTCTTCTATAACGTTTACCAATACTTCCTGCTTCATCATAATCACACATAAACTTTTTAGCTAATTTATTATAAATTTCATTTGCTTTGCTTGATAATTTTTTAGAAAGTGGAAGTACAGCTACTTTATATGGTGCAAGTGCTGGGTGTAAATGCAATACTGTTCTTGTATCTCCTTCTGCAATTTCTTCTTCGTCATAACTATTACATAAAAATGCCAATACAACTCTATCTGCTCCAAGTGATGGCTCTATTACATAAGGTACATATTTTTCGTTTGTTTCAGGATCTTGATAATTTAAGTCTTGTTTTGAATGTTCCATATGTTTTTTTAGATCGTAATCTGTTCTGTCTGCAATACCCCATAATTCTCCCCATCCAAATGGGAAATTAAATTCTATATCAGTTGTTGCCTTACTGTAAAATACTAATTCCTCTTTTGAATGATCTCTTAATCTGATATTTTCTTTTTTCATTCCTAAATCCAATAACCATTTTTCACAATAATCTTTCCAATATTTAAACCATTCTAAGTCTGTTCCTGGCTTACAGAAAAATTCTAATTCCATTTGCTCAAACTCACGAGTTCTAAATGTAAAGTTTCCTGGTGTTATTTCATTTCTAAATGCTTTTCCAATTTGCGCAATTCCCATTGGCATTTTCTTTCTTGATGTTCTAACTACATTTTTAAAATCAACAAAAATTCCCTGTGCAGTTTCTGGTCTTAAATATATCTCTGATGTAGAATCTTCTGTAACACCTTGAAAAGTTTTAAACATTAAATTAAATTTTCTAATTCCTGTAAAATTATTTTTTCCACAACTAGGACAAGGTATTTTATTCTTAGTAATAAATTCTGTTAACTCTTCATCTGACATGCCATCTGCAATCATGTCATTACCTTGTTCATGTGCCCATTCTTCAATTAATTTATCTGCTCTGTGTCTTGTTTTACATTCTTTGCAATCAATTAATGGATCAGAAAAACCACCTACGTGACCTGAAGCCACCCATGTTTCTGGATTCATTAGTATTGCCGCATCTAAACCTACTATATCCTTTTGCTCTTGGATAAATTTTTTTCTCCATGCATTTTTCACATTATTTTTAATTTCATTACCTAATGGTCCATAATCCCAAGTATTTGCTAATCCTCCATAAATTTCTGAACCTGGATATATAATTCCCCTGTTTTTGCATAATGCAACAAGTGTATCCATAGATTTTAACATTTTCATTCCTCCTCGCTGTCTTTTTAGGACACTTCTTTATTTTCTTGTAGTTTATTTTATTATCATATTACTAAAAAGTCAATATTTTTTGAAAAAAGTTATTGCTAAATTGTTTTTTTTATGCTATTATATTAATTGTGATTGTAAATAATTTTTATAGGGGTATAGTGTTAATGGTAGCACATCGGTCTCCAAAACCGCCTGTGTGGGTTCGAATCCTACTACCCCTGCCAAATAAAACC
>CAMNPT010000047.1 GCA_946548575.1 uncultured Clostridium sp.
AATATGATATATGTGCACCCATAGCTTAGTTGGATAGAGTGTTCGGCTACGAACCGGAAGGTCGGGGGTTCGAATCCCTCTGGGTGCACCAAAAAAGTCGAAATTTTAATTTCGACTTTTTTTATACTCATAGTTTTTAATTTTATTGTATTAACTTTTCACTATACAACTTCTATATAATTATACTCACCACTATTATTGCTACAATTGCTACTATAGCTAATATTAGAAAAAATGTTGATAAGCTTATTTTTATAACTTTCTTTTCTTCCATTTTTACACCACCTTTCTTTTGTAATCTTTTAATTCTTTTAATTTTATCATATGTATTTTTTTATATTATCCCAAAGCTACATCTAATACCATCATCAATGCAAATCCAATTGCAAATCCGATTGTTCCAATATTAGAATGTTTCCCAATTTGAGATTCTGGTATAAGTTCTTCAACTACAACATAAATCATTGCACCTGCTGCAAATGATAAAAAATATGGCAATATTGTTTGAACCGCATTTGTTAGGGCTAGCGTTATTATAGCTCCAATTGGTTCTACTATTCCTGATAACGTTCCATACAAAAAAGCTTTTCCTTTTGATACTCCTTCACTCTTAAGTGGCATTGATATTATTGCACCTTCAGGAAAGTTTTGTATTGCAATTCCTAATGCTAAAGCAAGTGCACCTGCCATTGTTATTCCAGAATTTTGTGTTAATGCTCCCGCAAGTGTTACTCCTACTGCCATTCCTTCTGGAATATTATGAAGTGTAACTGCTAAAACCATCATAGTTGTTTTTTTCATCTTACTTCTTAATCCTTCTGGTTTGTCACTTTTTAAATGCAAGTGAGGAATTAAACAATCTAATATTAATAAAAATAATATTCCCAACAAAAATCCTACAACTGCTGGTAGCCAGACAATTTCACTCTTGTCCTCTACCATCTCTATTGAAGGTATTAATAATGACCATACTGATGCTGCTACCATAACACCTGATGCAAACCCTAATAAAATTTTTTCTACTTTTTTATTTAATTTATTTCTCATTAGAAATACAGTTCCAGCACCAAGTGTTGTTCCTAAAAATGGTATTAATAATCCATAAAAAATTTCCATTATTTCTCCCTTAATCTAATTCAATTAATTCATATTCCTTATTTCCAAATCCTAATTCTTCTGCAGAATCTATTGTATGTGTTCCATGTCTTGAATTAACTCTCTCTAAAAAATGCTCTTTTCCAGGGTCTTCTGAATTTTTTACTATATCTATACACGCTTGGTCTATGGCAATTGGATCTAATGATGCTAAGATTCCAATATCTTTCATACATGGGTCTTCTGCTACTGCACAACAGTCACAATCAACACTCATATTTGCCATAATATTTATAAATGCCATATTTCCTTTAAAATACTTTACAACTGCTGATGCTGCATCTGCCATTGATTCTAAAAATTTGTCTTGTTCTGGTAAATCTCCCCAAACTTTATATTGGTCTTTTGTTTTACCTGCAGAATGAATCCATGCTTTTCCTTCACTAGAAGCACAACCTATTGAAAGTTGTTTTAAAGCTCCTCCATATCCTCCCATAGGATGTCCTTTAAAATGTGATAATACAAGCATTGAATCGTAATTTTCTATATTTTTTCCTAAGAAATCTTCTTTTAAAATCTTTCCATTTTCAACTGGAATGCTTATATCAGGTCCTGTTTCGTCCATTAAATCTACAGTAAAATATTTATTCCATCCGTGATTTTCAATTGTTTTTAAATGTTTTTCACTTGTATTTCTTTCTCCTTCATAAGCTGTATTACATTCAACGATTGTTCCTTTAACATATTCTACCATTGGTTTCATAAATTCTGGATGAAGATAATTTTGATTTCCTTCTTCACCTGAATGTACCTTAACTGCTACTTTTCCTGGAAGTTCTTTGTTTAATGCTTTAAATATTTTTACAACACTTTCTGGCTTTAGTTCCCTTGTAAAATATACCTTTGATTTTTCCATAGCCATCTTCCTCTCTTTATATAATTTTTTTTAGTATATCAAATATTTTTAAAATTATCAATATTATACTATGAATCTTTTTTCTATTTATGTTTTTATACTGTGATTTTATTATTTATTTTTTCCTTTTACTATTTCCGGATTATCATATTCGATTTTTACAACTATTTGCTGTTTCATATTAAATGGAATAACATATCCTCCAAGTGATAATGCTTTTTCTTTTAAAACTGGTATCTCTTCATTTATATAAATTTTTGCTTTTCCTTTTCCATTTTTAGCTTCTTGAACTAAATTAGAAACAGCAGAATTTCCGGTCTAATGCTATTACTATTGAACTTCTTCTTTCAAAAATTTCATAATTAAAACTTTTATATATTCCTAGCCCTTCACTTTCTGTTGAGATTCTAACACCTGTTATTTCTTTTTGTAATAAATTTGTTTTTACCTCATCTGATATCATTTTAGGAATAATTGCATAAATTTCAAATTCTTTTTTTAGCTCTTTTTCAATCTCTATTATAGCTTTTTCATATCCTTCAACTTTGTGTCCGTATCACAAAATACACTTTTTGTGGATCAACCGTTTTTAATAATTTTTTTAATATTTTTATTCCCTCTTCTTTTATAACTGTTTGTCTCTCTTCTGCATTAAAACTTCCTCCAGCTATTATTATTGGTATTTTATCTTCTGGTAAATCTTTTATTTTTTCTTTTAATTCTTTTTCTGCTCCAATATTTTTGTTTAATCTAAGTTTTATTTTGTTTTTGCTACTTACTTTTATATTTTCCGCTTCTAATTCTAAAATCAATTCTTTAATTGTTTTTCCCTTAAGCATTTTCTTTAATTTGGCAGATTTTTCTTTAAAATATTTTTCACTAGAATAAATAATTTCATTTTCTACCTCTCTCATTTTTTCAAATTGTTTATCATTTAAATCAAGTAAATTATATAATGCTAATTGCTCATCTATTGTATCTGAACCATAAAATCCACATCCGTCAGTTCCTTGAACACATTTTATTCCTTTACTCAAATATTTTTTTATAGGATGATTTTCTAATACATTTAAATTATTTAATCTAACATTTGAAGTTAGTTGAAATTCTACTACAGCACCTGATTTTTTTAGTATTTTTAATAATTCTTTACCTTTTTCAGAATTTAAATCTGGTGTATAAAGTCCATGTCCTATTCTTATTTGCGGTATTTTTTCTCCTTTAGGTGTTGCTTCCATTACTATTTTTACTGCATTTGACACATTGTCTTTTAAACTATCATTTTCTCCTGCATGTATTCTTATTGTAAATCCATTATTTTCTTTTATTGCAAATTGAACAAGTTCTTCTATAACAGGTTTTAATTCTGCTATATCATTTATTTCTTCTCCAATAAAATCACTTCCAACAACATAAGGGCTTTTTGCAACTGCTTTTATTGTGTCTAAATTTTCTCTTAAATATGAATTGCTTGTTTCTTGATCTTTTATAATTGTTAATGGAATTCTTCTGATTGCCGCCAAAAATCTAATTTTCACTCCAGTCTCTTTTTCTATTTTAGGCATAATATTATGAATTTCCTCTAAATAATTTGCTGCAGGTTCTCCTATTTTTACAAGCTCAGTATCTGCAATTTCTACATAATCTATCCCCTGTCTTTTATATTCTCTTGCTACCCATAACAGTTTATCTTGTCTTAGAGAATTATTTTCATATTTGCTTCCTTTTTTATGATCTTTTAACATTTGTTTAACATATTTTTTTATATCATTTTCTGGTATTTCATCTACATTATTTAATTCTAATTTTTTCTTAGATTCTATACCCTTTGCAAACACATATCTATATAAGTACACTTTTTCTAGATTTGTAAAAACTGCCTGTCCATCTTTTAATATAGCTAAACTATTTCTTATCTTTGCAATATTATAGTCTGCATTTTCTATATTTTTTAATATTAAATCTGCAAAATTAATAAATGTATTGTCATCTATTCTTCTTGTTTTAAATTTTCCTTTTAATTCTGAATTTTCAAATTTTATTTCTACTTTTTCTCTTTGTTTTAATAATTTCTCCTTTTGCTCAATAGTTAATTTTAGTTTTAATTTTTTTATATAATATAGTGGATATTTAATTTGCCTAGCAATTCCTAAAGATATTAATATATCTGGTGTAAGATTTGCATTCATGTGTGTATGAAGATCTGTCCTAAATTTTGATTTTTTTAATATATATGATTTCACAATTGTTTTTTCAATTGGTAGGTTATAATGTTTTGTTTGAGACATAAGTGTTTTAGAAATTGCTGGAATTTTTGCTTTTATAGCAATTCCTCCATCATTATAAATATTAGCAATTTTAAATCCTCCAAGTCTAAAAATATAAACAATTTCATTGTCTCCATTAATACTTGCAGGTATTGTTCCTCTAATTATTTTCATATCCTGTTTATTTTTTTCTGTTTTCAAATTACATATTTTTGCTAAATTTGTAATTAGATTTCCAGAATTATGATTTGGCGTTTCTAATATGTATTCTAATTCATCTTCGTTATTTTTATATAAGTTTACAATTATATCTTTTTCTTTATCTAAATAAAATCTGTTAAATAATTTTTTCATTTTTCCTCCTAAAAAACAAATTAATAATCTTGAAACTATATAGTTTATTTAATATCTAATATATTTTAATTATTATATCATAATTTTATATGTTTTAAAATACTATTTTATGAGGTGTATTTTATGTTTATTAAATCTTTTAAAATAAATAAAAAATTATTGATTATTATTTCTATCCTTATTCTTGTTTCTTGTTCTATATGTATCTTTTACTCTTTTGCAGAAGAACAAGAATCTAAAAAAAATACAGATTATATTAAATGGGTTGATTTTAATATTAGTTATGAAGCCTTAAATTTAACATCTAAACTTGATATCGATTCTCATAATAATGATGAAGAAATAAAATATAATTGGGTTGAACTATTAGCTTATCTTGCATGTAAAAATGGAGGCAATTTTAAAAAATTTAAAAAAAATGACTTGGATAATTTAGTTGATAAATTAAAAAATGGTGAAACTATTGAAACCTTAACTAAAGATTTAAAATTTTATAATTATTACTATGAAAGTTATTCTGCAGTTTTGGGCAATTATATTGGTTATTATTCCATTGGACCTGATTTTAAACAACAATATGGTATTAAAGCTTTTCTTCCAATTGCAAAAAATTATTCATTTAATCATTATGACGATTTTGGAAACAGTAGATCTTATGGTTTTAAACGAACTCATTTAGGAAATGACTTAATGGGAAGTATTGGCACCCCAGTAATAGCTGTAGAATCTGGTGTCGTACAACATATTGGCTGGAATCAATATGGCGGTTGGAGAATTGGTATTAGAAGTTTAGATAACAAAAGATATTATTATTATGCACACTTACGTAAAAATCACCCTTATATCCAAAATTTAAAAGAAGGCTCAACTGTTACAGCAGGAGATGTTATTGGATACCTTGGCATGACTGGCTATAGCATAAAGGAAAATGTAAATAATATTAATGTACCTCATCTTCATTTTGGTATAGAACTTGTTTTTGATGAATCACAATTTGATAGTCCTAATGAAATTTGGATTGATGTTTATAATATTATTGAATTTTTAAAGAAAAACCGTTCAGAGGTTTATATCTCTAATAAAGAAACTAAAGATTACAGCAGGAAAGTGGAATTTAGGGATTTGGGGACGTTCTTTCCTTCCCTCTTTTAGGGATTAGGGGACACTCATTGGTTTTGGCTAGGGCAGTGTTCCATTATTTTTTTATTTATGATTGATTGGAGTAAAAATTAGAAATTGTTAATTATTAGAATGAGGGATGTTCAGGGCAAAATGTATTATATTATTTTTTATTTCATTACTCGGCTCCCTTCATACGCTAAGAAGTTGTTATATTAGAAAATGCGCCGCTTTCACTCAGACCCTTTCGTACCTCAAGTGCCGTGAACATCCCTCATTTTCTAATATAACAACTTCTAAAGCTTTTTCAGGTCGCATTCGTAATTACATGCAAAATAATATAATACATTTTGAACCTGAAAGAGGCGTATTCTAATAATTTACAAGTTCTTTTTGAACGAAATGAACGATTAAATAAAAAAATAATGGAACACTGCCCTAGCCAAAACCAATGAGTGTCCCCTAATCCCTAAAAGAGGGAAAGAAAGAACGTCCCTAAATCCCTCCTAATTTTAATTTAATTTCTTTTTTTATTTTTCCCCTTGTTATTTGTAGAGTAACTTCATCTCCTGGTTTTTTAGTATAAATATATTCACGCAATTCATTCATAGTATTTAATTCTTTCCCATCAATATTTGTTATAATATCCGCTTCTTTTAACTCTGTATTATCTGCTGGTCCATCTTTCGTTATTTGCGCTACATATATTCCTTTATTAAAATTACTTGATATTTCTTTATTTAAATATGGTATCACTTCTTTGTCATAAGCATATATCCCTATATTTGCTTCTTTAAAGGTTCCTGTTTGTTTGAAACTTTCTATAATAGGTTTTATAATATCTATTGGAATTGCAAATCCTATTCCTTCTGCTGAGGTGATTTTTACTGTATTTATTCCTATTATACTTCCATTTGGATATATTAATGGTCCTCCACTATTTCCTGGATTTATTGTTGCATCTGTTTGGATTAGATTTGTCATATATGATTGTTTTTCTCCTTCTTCAATTTTTATTGTTCTATTTTTTGCACTAATAATCCCTGCCGTTACTGTTCTTCTAAACTCAAATCCTATTGGATTTCCGTATTGCATATACCGTTTCTCCTACTCGTATATTGGATGAATCTCCTAAAGTAACATATGGCAAATCTTTACCTTTTATTTTTACAATAGATAAATCTAAATCCTTATCGCTCCATATAACTGTTCCATCATAGTTGTTTCCATTTTCTAATGTAATATAGCATTTACTAAATTTTTCACCTGTGACATGTTCATTACTAACTATATATCCGTCTGATGTTACAATAAATCCTGTTCCTAGTCCAAGTTCACTTTCTGTGCTTTTTGAAAGTATTGTATTTCCTGCATCTTTTAATTTAGATATTCCTACTACTTTTTTTGTTGTTTCTTCTAAAATATCTGCAATATTTTTGCTTTCTTCTTCTATTTTTTCCACAGTTTGTACTCCATCTGTGGATTGCAATCTTTCTGCTGTGTAATTATTTCCATTTATATCTATATTTTGATATGTACCATATAGATAAAATCCTAAAATCCATAATGATAATGCTATAAAAAAAGAAATAAAAATCTTTTTTCCTGGTTTCATTTTCTTTTTTCTTTTCAAAAAAATCACCTCTAAAATATTTTTGCCATATTTTAGAGGTTTTAATCTTTTTTTAATCATTATTTTAATAATTTTATAACATCTTCTACTTCCATTTTCTCTTGTTCTCCTGTATTCATGTTTTTTAATGTAACTACATTATTCTTTATTTCATCTTCTCCTATTACTATTACATATTTAAAGTTTAAGTTATCAGCATATTTGAATTTTTTTCCCAATTTTTGTTCTTCTAAATTTATTTGGGTATTTATGCCATTTTCTCTTAATTGTTTAGCAACATTCACACACATATCATATTCATCTGACATAGAAATTATTAGTACATCAGATATTACTTGGTTTTCTGCTGTTATTATACCATTATCTATCAATTGAAAAAACAATCTTGATAATCCAATTGAAATTCCGACTCCTGGCATTTTCCTATTTGTATAATATTCAGTTAAATTATCATATCTTCCTCCTGAACATACACTTCCTAAATTCTTATATTTATTTAAAAATGTTTCATATATCGTTCCTGTATAATAGTCTAATCCTCTAGCTATTGTTAAATCTATTTTGAAATTTTCCTTAGGTACTCCAAACATTTTTATAAATTTAATTAATTGTTTTAGTTCCAATAATCCTTCTTGAAAAACTGTACTTTCTATATTCAAACCTTCCAATTCTTTAATTATGTTGTCATCAGTTCCATCAATAGAAATAAATTTCATAATTATCTCAACTTTATTTTCATCAATATTTTTTAGTAGTTCTTTTTTTACTTCTTCTGTTCCAATTTTATCTATTTTATCTATTATCCTTAAAATCTCAACAGACTCTTTCTCTAATTTTAAACTTTCAAATAAACCGTTTAATAACTTTCTATTATTAATACAAATAGTAAAATCATCAAATCCTAATTCTTTAAATGTATTATATATTACTACTGGCATTTCAGCATCATTAATTATTGATAGTTTTCCATCTCCGATAATATCTATATCACATTGATAAAATTCTCTATATCTTCCTCTTTGTGGTTTTTCTCCCCTATATACTTTTCCTATTTGATATCTTTTAAATGGAAAACTTAATTTATCATAATATTCTGTTACATATTTTGCTAATGGTACAGTTAAATCAAATCTAAGAGCTAAATCATTTTCACCTTTTTCAAATCTATAAATTTGTTTTTCTGTTTCTCCTCCTGCTTTTGCTAATAATACCTTTGCATCTTCAATAATTGGCGTATCTAATGGTAAAAATCCATATTTTTCATAGGATTTTTGTATAGTTTCTTTCATTTTGTTAAATAATATTTGTTCTTTTGGCAATAATTCCATAAATCCTGGTAGTGTTTTTGGTTTTAATTTTCCTTCCATACTAACTCCTCCTTATAACAAAAAAAGATAAACAATATATTTATTTTATATTATTTACCTATATTTTATGTTTTGTTTTATTTACATTTCTATATAGGCACATCAAATAAACTTGTGCCTTTCAAATTATAGACACAAGATTAAAAATGATAATGCACTTTATATATTGAATTCTTGTTCATTTTTGATTTATTCCTTTTCCTAAATTTTCAATAATTTTACACTATTATTTTATTTTTGTCAAGTTTTTTATTTTGATGTCCTATATCTGTATAATTCATTTGTGATAATGTCTTAATAAATCATTTGAGAAAATGTCTTAAT
>CAMNPT010000048.1 GCA_946548575.1 uncultured Clostridium sp.
TGCCACCAGGGTCGGAGATAAATGGCAACCTTATTTTCAAGGTTGCCATTTATCTCCGACCCTGGTGGCATCTCCGACCTTGGTGGCATCTCCAACCCTGGTGGCAACTATTGCAATTTAAAAAATTTTGTTATACAATATTTATAATAAAATTAGAAAGGTACAAATAGGTACAAAATATGAAAAATTATTATGAAATATTAGAAGTTAATAATAAAGCTTCAAAAGAGGTAATAGACAGAGCATATAGAGTTTTAATAAAAAAATATCATCCTGATTTATATGTAGGAGAAGAAAAATTTTTTGCAGAAAAAAAGGTTAGAGATTTAAATGAGGCATATAAAATTCTTTCTGATAATTTTTTAAGAGAGCAATATGATGCTGAATTAATCAAAGAACAATTTTATGATAATCAATTTAATAATAAAAATATTGAACCAAGTAACAAATATAATGAAAAACAGGAAGAAAAACAAAATGTTAATTTTGTAAATAGATTTAGTAATTCAGATCAAAACAGAAAAGAAAATGTACACAAGGTTGGGACAATTGGAAGTATGACAGATTTAACAAAGGAAATTTTTAAAGGGTTATCACTTAAAGGAAGAGAAAAAAAGAAATTACAAAAGGAAGATATAAAGGCAGGTTTTATAACTGCAGTTATAATGATTGTTTTATTAATAATTTTATGGTTTATACCTTTTACAAAGGGATTTATTAGAGGTTTATTTCCATTTTAAAAGCTGTAATATTTGAATTTTTGCTCTTGACAAGATATATGGACATGAGTTATAATATATACGTTATAAAAATAATTAATCCCGCACAGTATCGATGGGCTGGAAGGAGGGGAAATATAAATGTCAGAAATAAAAGTGAATAATGGTAATATAGAAGATGCTTTAAAAAGATTTAAAAGACAATGTGCAAGAAATGGAGTTCTACAAGAAGTCCGTAAAAGGGAGCACTATGAAAAGCCTAGCGTAAGGAGAAAGAAAAAATCAGAAGCTGCTAGGAAAAGAAAATTTAATTAAAGGGAGATTGGGAGTGAAAATGGTATATAAAAAACATTTTAACTTCCTCTTTTTATTTTGCTATATGGTTTACCATTAAGCTCAAAGATGAATGATAATATAATTGTATTAAAATGAAAAAAATGTTAATAATATCTATAAAGAAATTAAAAATGTGTCCTAAATGGACAATAGAAGGGAGTTTTTATGGAATATAAAGATAATGAATTAAAACCAGGAATTAAATTGCATACAATAAATACTCAAAAATTTAAAACTAATTTAATTGCAATTTTTTTAACAACTGAACTTAATAGAGAAAATGTAACAAAAAATGCATTAATTTCAACAGTACTTAGAAGAGGTTCAAAAAGTATGAATTCTCAGGAAGATATAAGTAAACAAATGGAAGATATGTATGGAGCAAGTTTTGATTGTGGATTAGATAAAACAGGTGATAATCAAGTATTAAAATTCTATTTGGAAGTTATTAATGATAATTATTTACCACAAAAACAAGAAAATATGTTGAAAACTGCTATTGAAAAATTGCTAGAAATAGTATTTAATCCATATTTAGAA
This sequence comes from uncultured Clostridium sp., assembly GCA_946548575.1. Taxonomy (GTDB): domain Bacteria; phylum Bacillota; class Clostridia; order TANB77; family CAG-508; genus CAG-269. The sequence continues at coordinate 1,596 of CAMNPT010000048.1, forward strand.
AATAACGTGTTTAAAAAAGAATATGTTGAACAAGAAAAAAATAATTTAAGGCAAAGGATAGAGGGAAAAATTGATAATAAAGCCAGATATGCCTTAGATAGATGTGTTGAAGAGATGTATCAAAATTGTCCATTTGGATTATACAAATTTGGATATGTAGAAGATTTAAATGATATTGATGAAAATAATTTATATGATTATTATAAAAAATTAGTAAACAATTGTAAAATAGACATTTTTGTTTCAGGAAATATAGATGATGAAACAAGACAGATAGTAGAAGAGAATGAGAATATTAAAAATTTACAACAAAGGGATCCTAAATACATTCAACCTAAAATTCAAAAAGAGAAAATTAGTGAGAAAGAAAAAATAGTAATTGAAAATATGGAAGTAACTCAAGGTAAATTAATTTTAGGACTTGATGTAGATATTGACAAAGAAGAATTAAAATATGATACGCTTTTATATAATAGTATATTAGGTGGTACAGCAAACTCTAAAATGTTTCAAAATGTTAGAGAAAAAGCACATTTAGCATATGTTGCAAGTTCAAATTATCTTAGACATAAAAATAATATATTTATTAATTGTGGAATAGAAATATCAAATTACGAAAAAGCTTTACAGTTAATTAGAAAACAACTAGAGGATATAAAAAATGGAGATTTTACAGAAGAAGATATAGAAAATAGTAAAAGAGTAATAGTTGCAACAATAAGAACAATTGATGATGAACAAGATACAGGAATTAGTTATTATTTTGGTCAAGAATTAGCTGAAACAAAAGTATCTATTGAAGAATATATAGAAAAGGTAAATAATGTTCAAAAAGAGAATATTATTAATATTGCTAATAAGGTTAGTATAAACACAGTATATTTTTTAAGAGATTAAGAAGATGACATTGTTTGGAGCTAAGGAAAGAAGAAAGATTTTAAGGAGGAAGATATGCAAGTTATTGAGAATTTAAAAGTAAAAGAAAAATTATATTCTGAAAAATTAGACAATGGTATGTCAGTTTTGATTATTCCAAAGCCAGGTGTTCAGAAAAAATATGTAATTTGGGGTACAAATTATGGATCAAATGATAACAAATTTATTGTTCCTGGTGAAGATAAACAAACTGAAGTGCCAAACGGTGTAGCACATTTTTTAGAACATAAGATGTTTGAACAAGAAAATGGAACAAATAGTTTAGATACATTAACAGCTTTAGGCGTAAATGCAAATGCATATACAACAAATGACCATACAGCATATTTATTTGAATGTACAGATAATTTTTATGAAGCATTAGATGAGTTGATGGATTATGTTCAACATCCATATTTTACAGATGAAAATGTAGAAAAAGAAAAGGGAATTATTGGGCAAGAGATAATGATGTATGATGACTATCCTGAGTGGAGAGTATATTTAAATGCAATGCAAGCTATGTACCATAATAATCCTATAAAAATTGATATTGTTGGAACAATTGAAACAATATCTAAAATAGATAAAGAAATTTTGTATAAATGTTATAATACTTTTTATAATCCTTCAAATATGGTTATGGTTGTTTGTGGAGATTTTGAACCAAATAAAATATTAGAGGAAATAAAAAAGAGATTGATAAAAAAGGAACAAAATGGAGAAATAAAAAGAATTTATCCTGAAGAACCGGAATCAATTGTAAAGGAAAGAATAGAACAAAAATTAGAAGTAAGTAGACCATTATATACTATTGCTATTAAAGACAATAATAATAAATGTATTGAAAAAAATGAGTTGATAAAAAAAGAGTTAAGCATACAAATATTATTAAATTTATTAATAGGAAGAAGTTCAAAATTATATAAAAAATTATATAATGAAGGAACTATAAATTCTCAACCAAGTTTAGATTATGAATATGGAAAAAATTATGCACATATTTTAATAACAGGACAAACTACAAATCCAGATGAAATTTATAATGAATTTAAGTCTGAAGTAAAAAATATGAAAGAAAATGGAATAAATCAAAATGATTTTGAAAGAATCAAAAAAATGATTTATGGTGGTTATGTTAAAGAATATAATGACGTAACAGATATAGCTAGAATGTTTTTATCTGATTATTTCAATGGAATTAATACATTTGAATATTTAGAAGAAATAGAAACAATAAATGTAGAATATTTGAACCAAATGTTAAAAGATGTATTTAGAGAAGAAAATATGGTACTTTCTATTGTTAAAAATTAAGTGAAAAAGATGTAATAAAAACGGTATTTGTTTATTTAAAAAAACAATGCCGTTTTTTAATAATGAATAATGTCGAAAAAATAGAAAAACTGTCATACGAAAGTTGGCAAAAACCATTGAAAATGCTTGACTTTGACAGATTAATATGTTAATTTATAAATATACGGAAGATAACAAAGTAAAAAGGAGAGATTGCCATGTTAAATGATGAAATTTGTAAATTAAGAGATGAATTAAATAAAAGTATCGAACAAGGTGATGATTACTCTGTTATATATGAATTAAGTATTGAACTAGATGAATTAATAGCACAATATTATAAAGAGATGAATAATAAAAAAAATAATTGAATATTTAGTTATTTTATTATATAATATAAAACTATAGATAGCTTTATTTAAATTTAGATAGAGCTTTGAAATTAAAAAGGTAGTGATCAAAAATGAGCACTGTAGTATTAAAATTCGGAGGGAGTTCAGTTGCAGACAATATCAAACTGAATGTTGTAGCACAAAAGATAATTGATTTTAAAGAAAAAGGAAACAATGTTGTTGTGGTTGTTTCAGCACAGGGAAAAACAACAGATAAACTAATAAAGGAGGCAAGCGAATTATCAGCTATACCAGATGAAAGAGAGATGGATATGTTACTTTCAACAGGTGAGCAAATTACTGCTTCAAAGTTGAGCATTTTATTAAATAGAAAAGGTTACAAATCTATATCTTTAACAGGTTGGCAAGCTGGAATAAAAACAAATTCAATTTATAAAAATGCTAAAATTGAACAGATTTATCCAAAGAGAATAAAAAAGGAATTGGATAATGGTAAAATTGTAATAGTAGCAGGCTTTCAAGGAATAGATGAAAATCAAAATATAACAACACTTGGAAGAGGCGGATCTGATACAACAGCTGTTGCATTAGAAGCGGCAATTAATGCTGATAAATGTTATATTTTTTCTGATGTTGATGGAATCTATTCGGCAGATCCAAATATTATAAAAGTTGCCAAAAAATTAAATGAAGTATCATTTTTAGAGATGCAAGAAATAGCAGATAGTGGTGCAAAAGTTTTACACAACAGATGTATTCAAATTGGAGAGAAATTCAATTTGAATATTATAGCAGAATCAACCTTTAATGGAGAAAAAGGAACTGAAATCTGCAAAAAAATTGAATCATCAGAAGTAAAAAGTATTGTAAAAAATACTAATTTAGTTTTAATTCAAATGAAAAATAAATCTAATTTACATAATCAAAATTCATTAAATATATATAGTGAGCTTTTGAAAAATAATATTATTGTAGAGAATTTTAAAATGATTGAACAAGAGGAAATGCAATTTAGAATTCAAAAAAGTGAACAGAATAAAGTTGAAGAATTATTAGAAAGTCATTATCCCGAATATGAAATTATTCAATCAGATATTACTAAAATATCTGTTGTAGGGTATGGAATAATTCAAGATAATAAAGTTTTGTTCAAATTAATAAATGTCCTGAAAAAAAATAACATTAATGTTTTTGATATTAATTTAACACAATCAAAAATAGAAGTGATAACAAACAATATTGAAAACTATGTAATAGAAGAATTACATAGAAATTTAATTAAATAGAAAAGAGGATTTAAAATGAAAAAAATATTATTTGAAGGCTGCGGAACTGCAATAGCAACACCTTTTACAGATGATGGTGTAAATTTTGAAGTATTTGGAAAATTAATAGAAAACCAAATTGAAAATGAGGTAGATGCAATCATTGTTTGTGGTACAACAGGTGAGTCATCTACTATGTCAAAAGAAGAAAGAAAAGAAACAATAAAATATGCAATAGATACTATAAATAAAAGAACAAAAGTGATTATTGGTACAGGAAGTAATAATACAAAAGATGCAATTGAAATGTCTAAATATGCAGAAAGTGTTGGTGCAGATGGACTTTTGGTTGTAACACCATATTATAATAAAACTACACAACAGGGATTAATTGCGCATTATACTGCAATAGCAAATTCTGTAAAAATACCAATTATAATTTATAGTGTTCAGTCAAGAACAGGAGTAAATATAGCACCAGAAACATGTTTAGAATTATCAAAAATAGAAAACATCGTTGCAATTAAGGAAGCAAGTGGTAATATATCACAAGTTGCAAAAATTGCAAATCTATGTAAAGATAATTTAACAATTTATTCAGGAAATGATGATCAAATTATTCCTATTCTTTCATTAGGAGGAAAAGGGGTAATATCTGTATTGTCAAATGTTATGCCAAAATACACACATGAAATGATAAAAAATTATTTTGATGGTAATGTAGAAAAAGCATGTAAAATGCAATTAGATGTCATAGATTTAATTGAAGAATTATTTTCTGAGGTTAATCCAATTCCAGTAAAATATGCATTGAATTTAATGGGATATGATTATGGAAAGCCTAGATTACCACTAATAGAACTATCAGATTTAAATAAAGAAAAAATGAAAAAAATTATGAAAAAACACAATTTAATCTTTTAAATAAATTTGGAGGATATTTTATATGTTAAATATTTTATTGAATGGTGCAAATGGAAAAATGGGAAATGAAGTCATACAAGCTGTAAAAAATACAGAAAACTTTGAAATAGTATGTGGGTTTGATTTAGAAGAATCTAATACTAATTTCCCAATATATAATAAAATACAAAATATAAAAGAAAAAGTAGATGTAATAATAGACTTTTCAGTACCTTCTGCTACATTTAAAATTTTAGAATATGCAAGAAATAATAAAATACCGATTGTAATAGCAACAACAGGATTTAGCAAAGAAGAACTTGAAGAAATTCAAAATATTTCAAAGGAAATACCTATTTTTAGAAGTTCAAATATGTCTTTAGATATTAATTTGATGGCAAATATTATAAAAAAAGTTGCAGAAGTATTAAACCAAACAGATATTGAAATTGTAGAAACACATCATAATAGAAAAATAGACAGTCCTAGTGGTACAGCTATTCTCTTAGCAGATGCTATAAATGAAGCATTTGAAGAAAAGAAGAAATATACTTTTGATAGAATGCAAAAAAGAGAGAAAAGAAGTAAAAATGAAATCGGATTTTCATCTATAAGAGGAGGAAATATAGTAGGAGAACATACAGTTTCATTTTTTGGAGAAAATGAAAGTCTTGAAATAACTCATAAAGCATATTCAAGACAAGTATTTGCAGAAGGAGCATTAAATGCAGCAGATTTTTTAATAAAACAAAAAAATGGAATATACAATATGAAAGACTTAATCAGGGATTAAGGGACGTTCTTTTTTTCCCTCTTTTAGGGACTAGGGGACACTCCTTAGCTTTTTGGCTAGGGTTTGTGTCCTTATTTTTTTCTTTATGATTGATTAGAGTGAAAATTAGAAAT
>CAMNPT010000049.1 GCA_946548575.1 uncultured Clostridium sp.
TATTATTTATTTATCGCAAGACTAAAAACTAATATGAAAAAAGTCATTAGAAGGTCACCTCACCTCATAATCTAGTCTTTTTTTGTTTTGATAATGAACATAATGTCACTGTATTTAAGCAAGAATTAAGCAAGATAAAATTGATATTTTTTGAATTATAGTATAATACATATATATAATAAGCTGCAATTAAAGCAAAAAATAATTAATATATAATTATTAGAAGACTAGGTAAAACTAGTCTTTTTTTATGTTCGGAAAATAGTAATCTTGCGATTATTTGTCAATTTTAATTTGACTATAAAGAATTGAAAAAAATATGTTACAATGTAATTGTTAAAACATCTTGTATTGAGTGCAACAATAAATTTTTATAGGAAGGAATATGTTTATGGAAAAATTTTATAGGAAGGAATATGTTTATGGGAAAAGAAAAGAAAGAAAAAACAAATGAATTAGAAAAGGAAAAAGGTACAAAAACAAATAAACCAAAGAAATGGTTAATACCAGTAATAGTATGTGCACTAGTTTTAGTCTCAGTAGGAGGATATTTCTTATGTCTTAAAGTTAATCATAAAGGGATGTTTGCTGGATCTAATGTTAAAACAAAATGTAAGGGCTATCCTTATATATCTAGTCGTTATAGCACAGAACATAAAGATAGTCCTAGAAAAAGTAAAATAGATACTATAAGTATTAAGATTGAGATACGTGGTTTAGGTGGTGCATATTATTTAAAAAATTACTATGAAAAATATAGGGGAAGTTGTAATTATTTTATAGACATTAAAGGAAAGGTAGCACAATTTGTTGATGAAAGTGATAGATCATGGTGCATGGCGAACCCAGCAAATGATAACAGAGCTGTTACTATTGCAGTAGCTCCTACGAATGATCAATCTCCATATCCAATTTCTGATAAAACATATAAAACTTTAATTGATTTAATTACTGATATATGTAAAAGAAATAATATAAATAAACTTGTTTGGAGCGATAGCAAAGATGATAGACTTAAACGTACAAATGGTACCAATATGACAGTTTTACGTGATTTTGTCAAAAATACAGAAAATCCAGGTGAATACTTGTATAGTCGTATGGGTAATATTGCAAGTGAAGTTAATAAAAAACTTGGAGTTAATTAGTAAAAAGGAATATGTTTATGGAAAAAGAAAAGAAAGAAAAAACAAATGAATTAGAAAAGGAAAAAGGTACAAAAACAAATAAACCAAAGAAATGGTTAATACCAGTAATAGTATGTGCACTAGTTTTAGTCTCAGTAGGAGGATGTTTCCTATATCAAAACATGGGCAAAAAAGATAATGTTGAGGGAACTATTAAATATGTTGGGGATGATTATTGGCTAAAAGATGATGATAAAGATAGAAGCTTATCGGTAATGAAAGGTTATGGCGAATCTAGTAGAGTTATAGAAAGACTTGAACCAGTTAAATTAACTCTTTCACCAGCTACTGCATATAAGGAAAAACATGTAAAATTTTATGGCCGACCAATTGTTGGAATAAATAAAGATGGTAGCTTTAAACTAGGTGATTGGGAAGCATTAATTTGTGAAGGTAATATGAAAGCGGGAGATCAAATATACACTTTAAAAGCAAAATTTGCGGAATTTGCTTTTAGTTTTGATATCAAATTAGGAACTGATTGGCCATATTCAGATATTTTTTGGACAATTGATAAAGGCCGCGCTAAAGATATAAATATTGACTGGGGTGGAACAGTTCGTCATTCAAAAATTAAAATTAAGGTAAACGGAAATACAATTGTAAATAAATCAAATTTATCTAGCCATAGTGAAAAAGTTTTATCATGTGACTGTCGAAATTAATAATCAAAAAGAACCAAATAGATAATTATTTGGTTCTTTTTTATGTTAATTATTTCTTTGATTTCTATAAAAGAATATAAGTGGTATATATGTGTTAATTGGAAGTATTATTCCTAAATATTGAAAGTCCGACATTACTAGTGAATTATATATTGCATGATATGTTATAGCAAGCATTAGTAGAGCAAGTGTACCAGTATAGAATAATTTCTTTTTCTTTTTAACAAATGATATTCCAATACCTACAGTTGATGTACAAATACTGTGCATTAGTCCTGCTCCAAGAGTACGAATAATAGCCCATGGGATATCGATATTAGATGAATAAGCTGATACATTTTGAGTTAGCATATAAATATTTTCCATAATAGCAAATCCAAGTCCTACTGCAAAGGCACATTGGACTAGTTTTTGTTTGTCGTTAGTAAAACATAGGGCGAAAATAAGAATTGGTATTGCTTTAATTAATTCTTCTGCTATTGGGGATATAGTAGTGCAGTAATATACCATATCTTTTCCAATTAAATTATAAAGATAAGTATTAACATATCCAACTATTAAACATACAGTTAGTCCTATTAATATAAATTCAACAATTAATCTTGATTTCTTTTCCATTATAAATAGAGAAAGAATCATTGGTATTAAGAAACAAATATAAATAATAATATCTAGATTTTCCATTTCTCAACACCTTCTTTCAATATAGGTAATAATATTAATGTTATTATTCCTATTAGGATACAAGAAATGATATATAAAACTTTAATATCAGCATATAATCCTATTACTTCAAACATATTTAAAAACGTATAAATAAGTACAAGTATATTGTATTTTCTTATTGATCTTATGATACCTAAATCTACATCATAAATAATAATATGTTTAAAACAGTAGTAAGAACATTGCATCATAAATAAAGTAGTAATACCTTGTGTTATTAATAATTCTATGTTATTTACTTTAGTAATAAAGAATATATAAGTTAATAATACTAGTAATGGTGCTATTAAAGATATAATTCTTGTTTTTTGAAATTTTTTGGTTTTATCATCAACAAGTCCATCCATTTGCCCATAATTTGCTGAAAATAAAAACATAAATGTACCAACTATTCCAAGCATTCCTATATGAAAACCATCATTTAAAGTACCTTTGGTTAATACACTTACTACTTGAAATAGTCTAGCAAACATCATACACAAAATACTACATGTTATTAATTTTAAATATAAAGCTTTCTTTTCTTTGAAAAAGTGATGAATTCCATAAATACTTCCTATAAGTGAACATACAAATATTAGTAAATTCATCCATAAAACTATTTTCATTTTTCACCTCTTTATTAAAGTTTATTAATTATAATTTCATTAGATATTTTAGCATAACAATGCTTTTTTTTCAATTGTGGTAGGTGACTGTAAAGAAAAGTAAAAAGTTATGGTATAATAGAGATGATATATGTTGTAGGAAAGATGTGATGTAATGAGTGTGTTTAAGAAATTTTTTATAGAATTTAAAAGTATATTTACAGGTGAAGATGTATTAAAAGAAAATGAAGAACATGCTAATGTTGTTGTATCAACAATAATGATTAATATATTCTTTGTAGCATTAATAATATATCTATTAACAATAGTGGGATTATTTAATGTTAATAAAGGATTTATGCTTGATGCTACTTTAAGAAGTATTTTTACATTATTAATACCAGGTCTGATTGGATTAAAGCTAAAAGGAAAAGGTAAATATTTAAAATATATTTTGATTATTTGCTTAACATTATCAATTGGATCTATATATTCGATTCTTACTTACACATCAACTCTTTTATTAATTGTTCCAGTATTATTGGCAGCTAGATATTATTCAAAAAAGTTTACTATATTTGTTTCTGTTTTAACAATTGCTATGCTTGGTGTAGTAGAATATTTAGGAATATATTATGGACTTTTAGATTTAAACTATGTAGAACTTCCTAAAGGAACTGTTATAACAATTGATACTAATATTTTAGATGCTGTTAAAGAATTAGAATTAAATAATAGTGATATAGTTAAGTATATAATGTTAGACTCTTACTTACCTAAATTATTTATATATGTATTTATTATTGCATTTTCATGTGTTCAAATATCTCAATCTGGAAAAAATATGTTAAAACGACAAAAAGAATTAAGTGAAGAAGGAGCAAGAATTGAATCTGAACTTAATCTAGCAAGAGGAATTCAAAACAATATGCTTCCAAGTACCTTTCCAGCATTTCCAGAACATAAAGAAATTGACATTTATGCAAAAATGATTCCTGCTAAGGAAGTTGGTGGAGACTTCTATGATATGTTTTTAATAGATGATAATCATCTAGCTATTACAATAGCAGATGTATCTGGTAAAGGAGTTCCAGCTGCACTTATTATGATGATATCTAGAACATTAATAAAAAATACAGCATTAAATAAATTTAGTGTTGATGAGGTATTTTATAAAGTTAATAATTTAATGTGTGAAGGAAATACTATGGATAGTTTTGTTACATCTTGGTTTGGAATTCTTGATTTAAAAACTGGTAAAATGGAATATGTAAATGCAGGGCATAATGCACCACTTATTTATAAAAATAAAGATAAAAAAATCGAATTTATAAAAGATAAACCTAATCTAGTATTAGCAGCAATGAACAATACAAAATATACAAAGCATGAGTTAAAACTTGAGCCAGGAGATAGATTATTTTTATATACCGATGGAGTAACAGAAGCTACAAATATTAATAAAGAACTATATGGTAATGATAGATTACAAAACTATCTTAATAACAATGTTTCTAAGTCATTAACTGATACAATTAATGGTTTAAAAAAGGATATAGATAACTTTGTAGGAAAAGAAAAACAATTTGACGATATAACAATGTTAGAACTATTATTTAAGGAATATAAAACAAAAGAAAATAGTAAAGAATTTAACGCAAACACTAAAGAATTAAATAATGTGATATCCTATTTAGATGATTATTTAAATAAAAATAACATATCTAAAAAGATAGTAAATCAACTAGAACTTGTTATAGAAGAATTATTTGTAAATATATGTAACTACGCATATGAAGGAAAAAGTGGATACTTTAAAATTACATTAGAAAATAATGATAATAAAATAATAATAACTTTAGAGGATGAAGGTATTAAATTTAATCCTCTTGAAAAAGAAGAACCTGATACTACATTATCTATTGAAGAAAGAAATGTTGGAGGACTTGGAATATTACTTGCTAAAAAGAATTTAGATAATATTAAATATAGAAGAGAAGATAATAAAAATATATTAATATTAGAGAAAATTATTAAGGAGGATAAATAATGAAAATTGATACTAAAAAAGATGGTAATAGTTTATTAATTAATTTAGAAGGAAGACTTGATACAAATACATTTCAAGATTTAGAAAAAGAAATAGCTGATTTAGATGGAATCAAAAAAATCACTTTTGATTTTGAAAAATTAGACTATATTTCAAGTGCTGGCTTAAGAGTATTACTAACTTGTCAAAAGAAAATGAATAATATATCAGGAACTATGATTATAAAGAATGTTAAAGAAGAAATACAAGAAGTATTTGATATGACAGGTTTTTCAGATATATTAACTATTAAATAAAAAATAGTATTTTTTTAGAAAGAGGATAATATGAAAAAAATATTAAAAAAATTTCTTGTTTTAATTGTTATGTTGTTAATGATATTAACTATTAATACAAAGGTATATGCAGTGGGGAATACAAATGAGGTTGATACACAAATCTGGGGATATAAAGTTGAGTATAATGGACACACAACTTATGTAAAAGAAGAAACAGGCTCAATTCAATGGAGTGCTCCAGTTACAAAAGACATTTGTTGGGTTAAAAGTGTTTATTTAAACTATGGTACATGGTATGGATTGGATAATTCAAAGGGTACATATGAAGATGGATCTATGTTTTGGGTAAGAATGATTTTTAGAGGTAGTTTTGATTATAATTATTATGAGCAACGTTTAGATGAGGACTATTTTACAAATGAATCGGATAGTAATTGGATTATTATATTTGGTGTAACAAAACCGGATGGCACTATTACGGAATTAGATAGTGATAATGACTTTTTAAAAGATACAAGTCTATATATTCAACTTGGTGATATGTGGAATAAAAGAAAAGTGAATAATTATCTAGAAGAGAAAGAGATAAATCAAAAACGTATTGTCAATATTGATAAAGAAGGTATAAGAGGTGTTTTTGCAAAAATAAGCAATTCATCTTCTAAATATACAGCAACAGCTTTTGGAGAAGGAAACATTTATATAATATGTGGAATAATAGTAATACTAATTGTATCATGTATAGGTATAATTATTTATGTAAAAAAGAGAAGATTAAAAGTAAATAGCTCGGAAGATTAAGATATTAAAGCGAAGAAGAACTAAATATAATGATTTGAGGTATAAGTCTTTTCTTTTCTAAAAATATAGACTTTTAATTTTTTCAAGACTTGCAAGTATATGTTGGCAACTAATTTTATATTGATCATATATGATATGAAATCCTTCTTCATCATCACATACAAAATTCCAATATTTTTTTCCTATTAATAATTCATCTTCAGCAAAAAATTGTTTTACTCTTTCTTGCTTCCATTCATTATCCTCGCCATTCTTATTATAAGCTGTAGCAAAGAATATTTTAACAGTTTCATCAGTACCAACTAATTCATTTTTCAAAATGAAATATTCTTTTAATAATTCCATTTTT
>CAMNPT010000050.1 GCA_946548575.1 uncultured Clostridium sp.
AAAAAGAATTTTTTTAGTATAATTTTTCGTTTATAAAATTTATTATTTTACCTTCAAAGTATATTGATATTGTTACTTTCACAATTTGGATAATTTTGTAAATTTATATTGACAATATAAAAATTTTAGATTATATTGTTATTATTATTGGAAAATTAAGGTAATTATTATACCTTATTTTTTTATTATATTTTTATTAAAGGAGAGAAATTGTATGTTGAATTTTGCTCTATGTGATGACAATTTGAAGATTTTAGATAGATTAGAAAAAATGTTAGAAATTATATTTTCTAAAAATAATTTTGAAGCAACTGTTTCTTTTAAGACAAGTGATACTAATAATATGCTTGAATATTTTAGAGATAATAAAGCAGATGTAGTTATGTTAGACATTGATTTAAAATCTAAAACAAATGGTTTGCAACTAGCTAAAGAAATTAGAAAAATAAATAAAAACGCTTATATCATCTTTACTACTGGTCATTTAGAATATGCCATGGTTGCATATAAGTTTAAAACTTTTGACTATTTAGCTAAACCTATTACTTATGATAGATTAGAAGAAACAGTTAAAAGATTATTTGAAGATATTAATGGTCATCCTAAAAAATATTTAAAAATTGATAATAAAAATACTATCATTGATGAATCAGAAATTCATTATATAAAAAGAGACGGTATGAAGCTTGTATTTCATACCTCAACTCGTGATTATTATACATATAGTTCTTTTAACAAATTTCAAGAGAGATTACCAGATAATTATAAAAGATGTCACAAATCATGTATTGCAAATATTTCTCAAATTAAAGATGTTGATCCAGTTTCTTGTGTTGTTACTTTCAAAGATGATAGTACTTGTTATATTGGTCCTAAATATAAGTCTAATTTTATGGAGGTTTTAAAAAATTATGGAAATTTTGAATAATATTTGGACAGCTATTAGCACTCCAAATGAGGGGTTAATAAATATAATAGCTGTACCTGGTACAATTCTAGAATTTTTATTTATGGTAGTTCTTATCGAATGTATTTTAAATATAACTATTTCATTAAAAAAGAAATGCTTTTATTTAATTATAATGACTATAGTAAATTTACTAGGTTCGTCATTTTTACCTAATGCATTCAACATCATATTAAATTATATATTGATGATTGGTATTACTTATAAACTTTTTAATGTACCATTATTAAAAAGTCTATTTTCTGTTGTTATGAGCGCATTGATTTTTAATATTATTGGAGCACTTACTCTTAATCCCTATATTAGTTTATTAGGAATTTCAAGTTATGAATTATCCTCTATTCCTATTTATAGAATACTCTATACTTTTGTTGTATATTGTTTTTTAGCTTTAGTAATTCTTTTATTTAAATATAAAAAATGGAGAATTAAATATGTAGAAGATATTGATAAACATTCAAAATTTATTTTATATTTAAATTTAATATTAGGGATTTTAGCTGTTTCTGTCCAGACAGTTTTAGCCGTGTATTATGTAGACAAATTACCAATTTTAATTACTTTTTTAAGTTTTATTTCTCTTACTTCATATTTTGGATTAAGCTTATATACTTTAACAAGAGTTTTTAAATTAACTTTAACAACAAGAAAATTGGAAAGTGCAGAATCTTACAATAATTCCCTAAGAATACTTCATGATAATGTTAGAGCATTTAAACATGATTTTGATAATATAGTTACAACAATTGGTGGGTATATTAGAACAAATGACATGGAAGGATTAAAAGAATATTATTTAGAATTAGAAGATGATTGCCAAAAAGTAAACACATTATATATTTTAAATCCTGAAGTTGTAAATAATGATGGTATTTATAATTTATTAACAAAAAAATATTATGATGCAGAATCTAAAAATATAAAAGTTAATATTACATTTTTATTAGATCTAGACACATTAAATATGAAAATATATGAGTTTGCAAGAATACTTGGTATTTTAATTGATAATGCAATTGAAGCAAGTGAAGAATGTGATGAAAAAATAATAAATTTAAGTTTTAGAGATGATAGAAAAAACTCTAGACAATTAATTAAAATTGAAAATACATATAAAGATAAAAATATTGATACAGAAAAAATATTTGAAAAAGGAATATCTGGAAAAGATTCTCATACAGGACTTGGATTATGGGAAGTTAGAAAAATTATAAAGAAAAACAATAATATAAATTTATATACCTCCAAAAATGATAAGTTTTTTACTCAACAATTAGAGATATATTATTAATAAAAAAAGAAAGTATTAATTTACTTTCTTTTTTAGGATTGCATAAATATAACTTTTAAGTTATATCACTGGTAAAAATATATATTACAAACTATTTTTACCAATGTTTATTTATTAATATTTTTTATCATACAAGCTGGCATTTTTGGTTGATGAAATGCAAGTAAAGCAAAGCAAGCTGTATTAGTTGCCTTTGCATATTTTTCTGCAGTTTTTGCTAAAAATTTTAACATAACTATCTCCTCCTTAGTAAAATTTATAATACAAAATATTACCGGTATATATTTTATATTAAACAATTGATTCAGAAGTATTCCCATATACTTCATATCCATATTTATTATTAGTTATCTTGTAAATAAATTTTGTAATAGTTATTGTTTGAAACAAATTAGCTAATATTAATATATTTGATATTACATTGTTTTTTACAACTAAAGCAACTACAAGTCCAATTGTAAAAGTAACATATGATGCTATTTGCTTTTTTCTTCTTACTTTTTTTTCTAAAATTGGTACATCTTCTGTATCTGCTGGTGCATATTTTTTTATCATTATAACTCCAAATACCCATATACAAGCTATTAATATATTTTTTGCCATGTTAGACAAAAATATATATTGAGATATAAATGGAATAATACAATAAAATAATGTAGTAAAAATAATACATCCTATATGTGTTTTTAAATGTACACCACCAGAAGCTCCCTTATAAAGGAATAATGCTAAAAAAGTAAATAATGCCCATTTAAATATTCCTAAAATATATGCAATTGCAAGCATAATAAATATTTTAGGAATTTCTCCTATTATGTTTTGCAATCCATAATATATTACTTCAGCTTTATTATCATCTATATCTGGCATTTCTTTCCTAATTTGTTTTGTTAAAAGAACACAGATTTTATCTATCATTCTCTCACCTCTTTTGTATAAAATATATTTTAACATTATTTTTCATTTTTTTTATTTTAATTGTATGTAATATATTTTTTAGTTTATAAAATGAGAATATTTATTTTTCATAAATTATAATTTTTGTTTTATAAATTGTTTTACGTTATTAAAATTAATTGATTGAAAACATAAATGAACTATAAAATTAAAAAATTAAAATTTTATTAAAAAGAGCTAAAAATTATTACAAAAAAACAAGATATTTCAATATATTTTGAATATCTTGTTTTTTGGTAGCGAAGATGTGATTCGAACACATGACCCTTCGGGTATGAACCGAATGCTCTAGCCAACTGAGCTACTTCGCCATATTCTGTTAACGCTATATATTATAAATGTAGTTTTACCATTTGTCAAGTAAAAAATACAAGAAATTTTATATTCTTGTATTTTTATTACACAATTTATCTATAATATTCTTCATCATCTATAAATTTCTCATCTTTTTGTTGTAAACGAATATCATTTGTTGTTTCTGATTTAGTTTTTTGTGATTTTTCTTTTTTCTTTTTATCATCATAAGTAGTAATTTCCTTTTCTAGTTTTTTGATATAGTTAGGAGTATTAGCTAATTCTCCTTCTAATTCAGAAACTTCCTCTTCATCTTCCTTCCAAAAAGATTTTAATACCTCTATAAAATTAATTTTTTCTTTGTTTACTTTTTCCATAATAATCCTTAGATTTTATCTAAGTTTCACCTCTCTTTATTTACTATAAGTTTATTTTAACATAAAATGTAAATAAAATCAAGTTTTGTTGAAATAGTATAGATATTTTATAAGTTTTTATTTTATTTTCCAATTTTTTATTCTTTTCATTGCTTCTAAAGAATTTTCTTTAGTTCCAAATGCAGTTAACCTAAAATATCCTTCTCCAAATTTTCCAAAACCACTTCCAGGAGTTCCAACTATATTTACTTCTTCTAGTAATTTATCAAAAAAATCCCAAGATGACATACCTTCTGGCACCTTTAACCAAACATAAGGAGAGTTTACTCCACCATAAACAGTAAATCCTGCATCTTTTAATCCTTCTTTTATAATTTTGGCATTTTCTAAATAATAATTAATATTTTCTTTTATTTGTTGTTTTCCATCTTCAGAAAATGTTGCTTCAGCTGCTCTTTGTATTACATAAGATACTCCATTAAATTTTGTACATGTTCTTCTATTCCACAATTTATTTAAACTAACTTCTTTTCCATCCTTTGTATATCCTTTCAAATTTTTAGGAACAACAACATAAGCACATCTAACTCCTGTAAATCCAGCTGTCTTTGAAAAACTTCTGAATTCAATTGCAACATCTTTTGCTCCCTCAATTTCATAAATGGAATGTGGTATATTTTCCTCTGTTATAAATGCTTCATAAGCTGAATCGTATAATATAATTGAATTATTTTCTTTTGCATAATTTACCCATTTTTTTAGATCTTCTTTTGTTAACACTGTTCCTGTTGGATTATTTGGAAAACAAAGATAAATCATATCTACTTTTTCTTTTGGTAGCTCTGGTTTAAATTCATTTTCAGCTGTAACTGGTAAAAATATAATTTCTCTTCCTGACATAATATTAGTATCTAAATATACCGGATATACGGGATCTGTAATTGCAACCTTGTTATTTTTTCCAAAAATATCAACTATATTTCCACAATCACATTTTGCACCATCTGATATAAATACTTCATCTATTTCTATATTTACACCCCTTAATTTATAATCGTTTTCAATTATTGTATTTCTTAAAAATTCATATCCTTGCTCAGGACCATATCCTTTAAATCCGTTTTGTGTACCTATCTCATCAACTGCTTTATGCATTGCACTTAAGCATGCAGGTACTATTGGTCTAGTAACATCTCCAATTCCTAATTTTATTATTTTCTTTTCTGGATTTTTTTTTGCATAATCTGATATTTTTTTTGCAATTGTTGAAAACAAATAACTATCTTCTAAATTTAAAAAATTTTCATTTATCAAACTCATATATATTTCCTCCTTATTCAGAGATTTGTAAACAATATTTTTCACTCTTTTATAGATTTAAATAATATCCTCACATATTTCTCCTTCAAAAACCGTTATAGCAGGGCCTGTCATATAGACATGATTATCTTCTTCATTCCACTCAATTTCTAGAATTCCTCCGAAGTAATTTGATAAAAACATGCCTATTAGTTATTCCTTTTAAATTACAAGCTACTGCTGTTGCACAAGCACCTGTACCACATGCAAGTGTTTCTCCTGCACCTCTTTCCCATACTCTTAGATTAATGTGTTCCCTATCAACCACTTCTATAAACTCTACATTTATTTTATTTGGAAATACTGATGCAACCTCTAAAATACTTCCGTATTTTTTTACATTAAAATTTTCAAGATTTTTTACTTCAGTAATTGCATGTGGGTTTCCCATTGATACACAAGAAAATGTAAATTCTTTATCTTGTGCAGTTACTTTTAAATTTTGAACCGGCTCTTCAATAGACATAACAGGTATTTTCTCAGGTGCTAAAACTGGCTCGCCCATATCAACTTTAACTGTTTCTACTTTTCCATCTTTAATATTTAACTTTAAAATTTTAATTCCAGCAAGTGTTTCTATTGTTACTTCCGTTTTATTTATAAACCCTTTATCATACACATACTTTCCAACGCAGCGAATTCCATTTCCACACATTTCAGCTTCGCTTCCATCACTATTAAACATTCTCATTTTAAAATCTGCTATATTACTTTCACAAATTAAAATCAAACCATCTGAACCAATACCAAAATGTCTGCTACTGACAAATTGAGCTAGAGATGATTCATTTTCTATTTTTTGATGTATAGCATCAATATAGACATAATCATTCCCTAGCCCGTGCATTTTTGTAAATTTCATTTTTTTCACCTCTTTTAGGTATTTATAACCACTAAGACATAATTATATCTTAATGGTTATATTTTATCATATTAGTATTTTTTTGTAAAGTATGACTACATTTGTAATATTATTTAATTTGTTTTATTTGACTCTCTGTAAATCCAGTAATTTTTGATATTATTTCCATTGGTATTTGTTCTGTTAACATTTTTTTTATAACTTCAATTATACCTTCTTTACTTTTTCTTTTTATTTCTTCTTCTCTTTTAGATAATTCTTCCTCTTTTTTTTCTAAAGTTTCTTCCTTCTCGCTTAGTTTTCCTTCTTTCTCACTTAACTTTCCTTCTTTCTCACTTAACTTTCCTTCTTTCTCACTTAACTTTCCTTCTTTCT
>CAMNPT010000051.1 GCA_946548575.1 uncultured Clostridium sp.
TTAAAGTAATATCAATTCTGTTCCATTTTTTATATTCGCTTTTTTTGCACTCATATTTATATCATAAGGGATAGCTGTTTCTTTATTATAAAGAATAGGCATTTTACTTGGATTAAAATATCCTCCACTTAATTCATACACAGCTTTAGAAATCTGTATTATTATATTATATATGCTTTTATTTAATGGAATCCAGATTTCATAGTTTTGTTCTATTTTAGGTACATATAATGTAACTAATACCTTATTCAATATCATCACCTTCACTTTTCATTCCTAGAAGTTTAATAGCTGTTGCATTTCCTTGTCTAATTACATAGCCAAAATTTCTTCCACAATTATTTACTATAGCTTTATCAGTTATATTATTATTTAAACTAATTAAGTACTGATCAGTAATTCCATTTCCTATCCATATTCCTGTATCTCCAGTGACGTATGTTTTATACCATTCGTCATATTCATGGTTTTTTAATCTTATTGCATTTTCTGCAATTATGAAATTACATTTTTCATCTTGTTCAAATTTTTTTAATATTTCCAAAAATTCTCTTTCATCTATTTCTACATCTGTTAAAAATTTGTCTATTCCTATTATTACACACATTGTATTTTTTCGTCTTTCTCTTTCCATATCTTCTAGAAATTCTTCAAATTCGTTTTTTAATGAACTTTTTATTCCTCTTGTTAAACTTTCTGCTTTAAACACCGTAATTTTTGTATCATTTAATTTATTTAATTCATCTATTAAATATGATGTATATTCTATTATATCTTCTATATTTTTAGATACTATTATATCCATGAAATTCTTTTTAAAATTATATGTGTGTACTTGTAATGATTGACTCTCTATTCCTAGAGGTACATGTGCTAAATCTTCTAATTGTTCATTTACATCTTCGAATGTTACCTTACTTGGTAATATTGGTATATTTTTTGCTTGTGTTTTGTTTGTTTTTTGAGCTTTCTTTATTATTTCTGCTATTTGTTCATTATATTTTTCTGGCTCACATATTTTTGCTGTTTGATATTCGTATATTTGGTCTTCTATTTCTACTAGTCCTCTTCCAAAAATATGTGATGGTCTTTTTTTACCTACATGCTCAAATATACTAAAATAATCATCTTCATTATTTAGTTGTAATGCTATTGATTTCTTGAAGTTTTTAGCCATTCTGTATCTTATGTCATTATATGCACTTGTTGTAATTATAAAAGCAATTCCAAATTTTGTTCCTTCTCTTGTTAACATTTGAAATAAATCTTCATATATATTGATATAGTTTTCTGAGAATACTTCATAATTGTTTATAATAACCAATATTTGAGGCATTGTATTTTTATTTTTTTCATTATATAATTTGTAATCTCCATTATATTCAGATAATATTTCTTTTCTTTCGCTCATTTCTTTTGTTAACATATCGAAAAATCTTTTTATTTTTTCTTCTTCATTTGCAAATACAATATCTCCTACATGTGGAGCTCCTTTAAATATTTTTAATGCTTCACTTCCGAAATCTAAGATATATAGTTGAATTTTTTCTGATGAATAATTATTTATTGTGTCATAAACTATTGTACTTAATAATGTTTCTTTTCCACTATCTGCACTACCAAATATAACAGTATTTCCTCCATTTGAAATATCTAGTTTAACAACACCCTGGTTTTGATTAAATGGGTCATCATACTCACCAATTACAGGGTCTATAATTTTTTCATCATTTTGTACTTTATATTTTTTTCTCAAATCATCTATAAATATATTTTCTGGCACATTTTCTAACCATAATTGTTCTGCCTTTATGTGTTCTTCTTTTGCTAATTCATGCAAATATCTTACTATATTTGTAAGTTGATCACCTTTATCATGTACAACTTTTTGTGTTGAATCCTCAATTTTTTTGATTATCATTCCTGTATTTGATATAAAATCTATTGATGTATCTATTTTCTTTTTTACCATGTCTGATGGTATATATGGAAATCCTGTATAAGCAGATTGTCCTAATGTAAAATATTCATCATTACCAACTTGCATAAAAAATTGTCCTGTTCCCTTTAAACTTGCTGCATCTGGTCTTTTTATTACATCAAAACTGTCTTCTGTATCTTGTACCTTTAAACATATTCCAAATTTACTATTACTACGTATCTGGTCATTTACTATTCCTGCTGGTTTTTGTGTTGCCAAAATTAAATGTACTCCGTAAACTACGTCCAATTCTTGCAACACTTATTAGTTCATCCATAAAATCTTCTTGTTGCTGTTTTAATTCTGCAAATTCATCACAGATTATTAACAAATGTGGTATAGGTTTTTTTACTATTCCATCATGATATAATTTTTGGTATTTATATATATCTATTGTACTTTCATCTATCATGTTTCTTGCTTCATTAAACATTACTTGTCTTCTTCTTAATTCACTTTGAATAGAATCTAATGATCTGTGTAGACCTACTGTATCAATATTTGTTATTGTTCCTACCAAATGTGGTAATTTTATATCTCTCTTTTTAAATGCACCAGCTAGTCCTCCACCTTTATAATCTATTAACATGAAGTTTACATCATATGGATGATAATTTATTGCTAATGATAATATATATGTTATTATAAATTCTGATTTTCCAGAACCAGTGCTTCCTGCTATTAGTCCATGTGGTCCATGGAATTTTTCATGGACATCTAAACTTATTTTCATTCCTCCAGTATCTATTCCTATAGGAGCTTGTAATGATAGTGTTGAATCATTTTTATTCCATCTTTCTAATACATTTAGTTGTTCAACCCTTCCAACGTCATACATTTCTAAGAATGAATAACTACTTGGTAATATCCTTCCTGATACTGTTGTATATCTTATTGGTATATTTGATAATATTTGATTTACTTTTGTGAAGTTAATTGCTGGTATTCTATCAAATATAAATTGTCTCTGGTTTGTTGATGATAATTCACTTTCAAATACCATTCCTGTTTCACCATCAACTGTAATAAATGTTTTACACTCATTTGGTAATTCCATTATATTATTTGCCATTGCTAAAATACTAAACCCTAGATTTTTATCTTTTTCCAATATTTCACTTACAATTTTTATGTTTTCTACTTCTTTTGGGCTATCTGTAATTATTAAGTAATATGGCATAAATGATTTATAATCAAATTCTCTTTCATTATGTTGAAATCTAGCTTGTAAATCTTGTTCAATATATTTTGATAGTTCTTTCATATCACTAAAATTGTCAGCAAAATAACGTATTTGTTTTTGGTCATCCCATGTATGTGGTAACATTTTTACAAATTCCCAATATTTATCTTTATCTTCTTTTATGAAAAATACTAATTTAAGCTCTTCATAACTTTGAAATGCAATTAATTGTAAAATAATATTTTTCATAAATTCTTTCATTTTTTCTGTATCTTGTCCAATTAATGCAGATATATTATTTTCTACTAATGATAATGATATTGGTGCATTTTTTAATATTTTTGATTTATTTCCAATTGTATTTAATATTTCTACTAAATTATCATCTTCCATTGCAAATGATTCTTCTGGATATTGTATATCTATTTCTAATGGTACATCTCCCATTCCAAGTCTTATAGATGCAAAATCATAATCTTCTATTTTTCTTTCCCATAACCTTGGTTTTTTGTTTAAAATTATGTTTTTACATTCCTCTGGTGATACATAATTTTCAAAAAGAATGTTTCTTTGTTTCTCCATTATTTCATCAATTAATTCAGCTTTTTTATCTATATATTTTTTATATCTTCTTTGTCTTTTTTCTTCATATTTAATTTTTTGCTTTTTTTCGTATCTTATTGTTAATACTGGAAATACAACTATACTTACCAACATCAAAAAAGCTACTATTAATGATGGTGATGCTTCTTTTAATGTCATCGTTCTATTTACTAGCCCACTTATAGATGATGATGCTGACATTAACATTATTGCTCCCATTGACAGTGTTGAACCTATTGTTAGAATTGCTGGCATTTGTTCTCTATTTTGTAATCCTGGTGGATTATCTATTTTTACTGTTTCTTTTTCTATTAGTTTCGTTATTCTAGGTGCTCTAGAAAAATATTTTATTTCTTCTTCTGTATCAGATTCTTCATCAATAGCTTTTACATTTTGCATATTATATTCCATAGGTTTTGTTAATAACATTGTTTGCTTACTGTATGTAACACTTCCATTAGGATTATTCATTAGTAAGCTATTTCCTAACTTTATTATTTTTAACCCAAGTAAAAATATAACATCTCCATTTTGTAATACCTGTGCATCATTAGTCACAGCTTTTCCATTTACAAATACTCCTGTTTTATAGTCTAAATTTTCTATTTTCCAAATTCCATTATAAGAAAACATCCTTGCATGAATATTATTAACAAGTGGATTTTTGTAAATTATATTTGCTTTTTCACTGTTTCCAATTAATATTTCTTGTGTTTTTTGTATATTAAATTGAAAAAAATTTTTTTCATAAACTGGTGAACAATACAAAATATATACCTCTTGGTTTTTACCAACAGATATATAATATGTTTCATATTCCTTTAATACAATTTTTTCTATAATACTTTGCTCTGTTTGCAAAGATGTCATCTCATTATTTGTTATACTAATATTTCTTTTATCTATTATTTTTGCATGAGCAGTACTAAATACTTGCCATTCTCCGTAATCTTCCTTCTATACTTACTAATTTTCTTTCTTCTTCTCCACTTTTATCTGTTATCCAATAACTTCCATTTACTACCTGTGGCAAAATTAGTTTGTGCATAGTGTTTTTTCCAATAAGTGTAACTTGCATATTATTTACCTTTCTTTATCATCTTGTATTTTATAATTTTTATTTTTTTGATATTCTTCAAATGATATAAGTTTATCATATACCTCGGATATTTTATCACTATCAACACCTAAAAAATCTAAAATCCCATATGCTGTATCTATATCTAATTGAAAGAAAATGTTGTCATCTTTTAACAGTACCTTAAGTACATCAATTCGTTCTAAGTCTTCCTTATTATTCTTTTGAATTTCCTTTTTTTGTAATAATTTTCTTATTTCATCTATAAACACATTTATCCACCCTCTTTAATGTATTTTAAATATTTTATTTGCTCTTTTAAATGTTTCCATTTGTTCAGCACTATCAAAAGTTTTGGAACCAATACTTTTGCTATATATCTGATATATTCGTTCTCCTTTACCATATATAGATACCAGTTGACATATAGATTCATATTTTCCATCTTTAGTTTCCTTAAACATTATTTCTGGCATTAAAACTACATCTGTAGTTTTACTTAATTGATCGAAATAGCCATATACTTCCAATCCATCAGTTCCTTTTGGAATTTTTTCATTTTTTACTATATCCATAACTTTTCTATCAGTTGCTTTTTTACTTGTTTTACCAAATAGTTCTTTTGCTTTAGTCATTTGATCCATTTTATATCCATGTTTATTTGCATATCCTAATTCTGTATCCATTAATTCAATTTCTTTTTGTGCTTTCAAATCGTCTTTAGCAATAAAACGTGGTCTAGTGCCTTTCTGATCTTCAGTAATATAGAAAAATCCATTTGATCTTTGACCTATCTTACTATTTACCAAATCAATAGAATCTCCTCTAACAAGTTCTGTAGCATCTGCTGTTATCGTTCTACCATTTTTCAAATCAATTTCAACCCAATAATGATTTGCCTCATTTGCTTTAACAACCCTAGATTGTATCCCTACTTTTTCTAAAGAATCCGAATATAATTCTGACCACGTTTTACATACCAGATATTCTTCCGTATCATCAGTTATCATATTTACTTTTTTTGACAATATTTTTCTCTTAATTTCCTCACTATTAGAAAATTTATAAGTAAAATCGTAATGTACTCTTTTATTTAGCTCTTCATATAATGCCTTAGCCTTTAATGCTTCATCGTCAATTTTATCTACTTTTTGTAATAGTGTGTTTTTTAAAATTTTTTCATTGTTTTTACTTTTAGGTGTCTCTTTTACCTTTGAACTTTCCACTTTAGTTTTTTTACTTTTTACCTCAGGAACCTTCTCTTTTACTTTTGAACCTTTAGCTTTAGTTTCTTTGGTTGCTTTAGTTTCTTTGGTTGCTTTGGTTGCTTTAGTT
>CAMNPT010000052.1 GCA_946548575.1 uncultured Clostridium sp.
ATATTTTCTTTTTTTATTTTTTATATTATTAAAAAAATCATAAACATTTTTATAAAACAAAATAATTCCAATGGTACCTATATATGAAAATTGAAGACCTATATTTTTTATTAAAAAAGGATTGTATATTAGAATTAAAAAAATTGAAATTGAAAGTGATGTTAATATATCATTCTTTCTATATAATAATTTTGAAAATATTAATAAAATACCCATTATTCCAGCTCTAACAACAGATGGCGAAAATCCAGTTATAAACATATATATTATTAAAAAAAATATAACTAAAAATGCTGTTTTTCGTTTTCCTAATTTACCTTTAAAAACAATATTTATTCCAAAAATTAAATATGTAACATGCATACCAGAAACTGCTAATATATGTGAAATATTACTAACTCTAAAATTTTCTTGTATCTTTTCTTCAATTTCAGTAGTCTCTCCTAATAAAATTCCCTTTGCAATGCTTGCATCTTCTTTATTTAAATTCTCATCAAATTTGTTTTTTATTAATTTTGCTATTTTATTAGCAAGAGTAAAAATTTTATATCCTTGATTTTTTCTTATTATCTCTATATTATTACTTTTTACACTTCCACAAATTTTTAAAGTTTTTAAATATTCTTTATAATCAAATCCCATATAATTTCTAGCTTGATTTGGTATTATATATTCTCCATCAATTTTTATTATATCGCCATAATCTAATTCTTTTGAAAATTTCTTACTTAAATTTAAATATAAATATGTTTTTTTAAATTTTATTTTATATTTATTGTAATATTTACTTTCAATTTTGTTACTTACAACTATTGCTTCACCAGAAATATATTTTTGATTATATAATTTTTCATATTTTTTATTTTGATAAATAATGATTGAATTTGAAATTATCGAAAAAAACATAATTATTGAAATAATATTGAAATTTAAAAATATTTTTAAATATTTAAAATATCTTCTAAGACTAAATAATTTAAAAGTTCTATAATTTTCTCTTTTTGTCACAATATGATTAATTAAATATATTACAGCTAATATGATATATAAAAGGACTATACTAAATTTAAAGTATAGCCCCATTATTATTCCAAATATATATCCTATTACTGCAACTAAAATCGGTCTTTTTATTTTATTTCATTCCTTTCTTAGTTACTTTTTTACTACATTACTCTTCTAGCTCCAACATAATTATTGTTATAATATCCAGAATTTATTGTATCTACAGTTACTCCTCTTGATGGATTTGCCGCATGTACTATTTGACCTCCACCCATATAGATTCCAACATGATTAATAGATGATGCTGAACTTCCGAACATTACTAAATCTCCTGGTTGTAAATCACTTCTAGATACTGATGTTCCATTACTATATTGACCAGCTGCTGTTCTATTTAAATTTACGCCATATTGTTTATATATATATGAAGTAAATCCTGAACAGTCAAAACTGTTTGGTCCTGATGCTCCATAAACATATGATGCTTTTCCAACATAACTTTGAGCAGTTGAAACAACTGATCCTCCACTACCAGATGCTGTAGCAGGAGCTGTATTTGTTGATGCAGGTGTTTGAGCATTTTGAGTAGTTTCATCTTTCTTTCTTGTTGTTTCTGTAGCTCTTGATGTTTCTTGTTTTTTGTCTGATAAAAGACTTGATAATATGTAACCTTCTTTTCCACTAACTTTTACTTTACACCATCCATTTGATTCCTCATAAACTTCAACAGCAACATTTATTGGTAAAGTAGTTACAATTTCTGAGTCTGTATTTGCTTCTTTCCTTAAATTAATTGATTGTTTGCTTACAAATAAAGTTTTTAATACTGTTTCTTGTGTTTGTTCTTTTTCAGCCTCTTCTTCTTTTTTCTCTTCTTGTTCAGTCTCTTCTTCTTTTTCTTCTTCTATGTCTTTTAATTTTTCTTCTCTAATCCAACCTTTTGTTGTTTTAGTTTCGACACATACCCAACCATTTATTTTTTCTATGATTGTTACTTCTTCATCTTTTTTTACTTCAATGATATCTGTTGCATTAATTGCTGGTACTATTTTTAATTTAGTTGTATCTTTAACTTTCTTTTTGTTTTCATCTTTTTGATCATCATTTGTTTTTTCTACTTCTGTATTTGTTGTTTCCGCTACTTCAGTATTTGTTGTTTCTGTATTTTCAGTATTCTCAGTATTTGTTTTAGATTCTTCTACTTCATTAGTTTCTGTAGATTCTTCTTTTTCTTCTTTAACTAAGTCTTCTCTTAAATATCCTGTAATTCCCTTTGCTTTAACTTTATACCAACCATCTTTTTTTTCTAAAATTTCAATTTCATCATTTAATGAAAGTTGTTCTAAAATCTTAGCATTACTATCTGCTGTTTCTCTTAAATTTGCTGTTTCTACACTTATTTTTGCATTATCAACAGCAAAGCTTTTGTTAATAAAAAAAACTGCTATAACTATTAAAACTATAAATAATAATAGCCTTGTTACTTTTATTTCAAATTTCATTTTAATATTACTCCTTTTATAAATAATATTTTACATCCTGTTTAAACGCTATAAGTATATACAAAAATTTCATTTTTGTCAAGTTTTATCCATAAAATTAGTTATTTTACTTGACAAATCAACTTTTTTGTAATACAATAATGTAGCGATTATGTATTTAAATATTAAACTTCTCCCCGGTGGTTTAATTATTTAAATTTCATTTATTTAAATTTAAAAATTATAGGAGGGTACATATTACCATGAATAATACAACATATAGTGCAAAAAAAGGTGAAGTAGAAAGCAAATGGTATATAATTGATGCTGCAAATAAGCCATTAGGTAGAGTTGCAACAGAAGCTGCTACACTTTTAAGAGGAAAACACAAACCAACATTTACACCAAATATTGATATGGGAGACCATGTTATAATATTAAATTGTAAAGATGTAATTTTAACAGGAAATAAAGCAAAGAACAAAATTTACAGACATCACTCAGGCTATATTGGAGGAATGAAAGAAATTCCTGCAGGTGAAATGCTTGAAAAAAATCCAGAAAAAGCTATGACATTAGCTGTAAAAGGAATGTTACCTCATAATTCTTTAGGTAGACAAATGTTAAAAAAATTAAGAGTATATGCAGGTAGTGAGCATGAGAATCAAGCACAAAAACCAGAAGTATGGGAGGTAAGAAAATAATGGCTAAAAAAGAAAATATAGTTTTTTATGGTACAGGAAGAAGAAAAAATGCAATTGCTAGAGTTAGATTAGTAGAAGGAACTGGAAAAATCACAATTAATGGTGCAGATATTGAAGAATTTTTCGGTTTAGAAACATTAAAAGTTATTGTTAAACAACCACTTGTAGCTACAAATACAACTTCAAAATATGATATTATAGCTACAGTTAAAGGTGGAGGATTTACAGGTCAAGCTGGTGCAATTCGTCATGGTATTGCAAGAGCTTTAAATGAAGCAAATAGTGAATTTAGACCAGTTTTAAAATCAAATGGATTTTTAACAAGAGATCCTCGTATGAAAGAAAGAAAGAAATATGGTCTTAAAAAAGCAAGAAAAGCACCTCAATTCTCTAAGAGATAAAAATTCTTTTATAGAAATCAAGAAAACCTCAGAAGTTCCAAAACTTCCGAGGTTTTTTGTTGGTGTTCGCCATTTTTTACATTGAATCTTCTGTAAATACTGAAATTAGTGGATTTTTATTTTTAAGCTTGTTCACTGTTATTTTTTGTAATATGCAAACTTTTATTCATATCTCTTGAAATCATTGCAAATACTATAAAGCATAAAAAGCTAATTATACTCCGTAATTATTAAGAACATAATAAGCTTTTTATTTTTTTAAACTATCTTATTCAAAATATCAAAATATTCTACTCATCTTGATAAATTGTAATTTATCGTTCTCTAAAACAAAGATATTTGTTCAGAGTTTTCATTTTCTTTTTTATATGCTTTTATAATATCACCCATTTTATAAAGTATTCCATATTTATTGCATTCATCTGCAAACACTTTGAATAAATACTTATAATTTGGAACTATGCAATTATATTTTTCTCCATAAGTCTTGATATATTTATCTTTTAATCCTTTAAAATGTTCTTCTAATCTATCAAAATAATAATCTCTTTGATTTTCTCTTAATGTCATTCCCATATAGGTATGAATAAACTTTGCACCATAATTACTTGCAAGTTTTACTAATTCTTTTATATCTTCTTCCTTATCAGTAATAAAAGGAAGAACAGGATTCATCATTATACCTACAAAAATACCATTATCTGATAACTCTTTGATAGCTTTTAATCTTTCAGAAGTTACACACACATTTGGCTCTATTATTTTTGATAGCTCATCATTTGGAGTAGTAATAGTAAATTTGATAATAACATTATTCTTTGAATTTATTTCTTTTAATAAATCTATATCTCTTAATATTAAATTACTTTTTGTATCAATACTAACTCCATACTCATATTTTGATATTAGTTTTAATGCACCTTTTGTTTGTTCATATTTCTTTTCTAATAGATTATAAGTATCAGACATAGATCCTATTCCTATAATTCCTTTATTTCTCTTTTTAATTAGTTCTTGTTCTAAAAGTTCAAGTGCATTTTCTTTTCCTCGAACAATATCAAAGTTTTCAATATGATAACAATTACTTCTACTATCGCAATAAATACATTTATGAGGACATCCTCTATATAAATTCATATTATAGTCAATACCATACCAATCGTTGCCATAATTTACTTTAGTTAGTATTGTTTTAGCTTTAACAAATTCCATTTTCATTCCTACTTTAATAGTTTTTCAAAAGCATTAGCATTTAATATTGTATTTGAAATAAATTTTCCTTTATAGAAATTAGCCCAATTATTAAAAATACAAGGAGCATTTTTAGCTTTCTCTAATGAATCTATTTTTATAAAATTAAGTTTAATGTTCTTTTCTTTTGCATAATCAGATAGTTCTTTTACCTCATATTCTACATAAGGACATTCGTTACTATAATAAATAGTAAAGTCTTGATTATCTATTTTCATAGCTCTTGCACTATCATTAAATTTAGGTGTTTCGCTTTCTTCAAATTTAAGTGCCATTAGTTCATAATCTTCAATACTATCTACAACTTCAAATCCATAATGTTCAAAAAATTTCTTTTCTCCTATAAATGGCTTTTTCTTTTTAGAAACTAAAGTACAAATACCACTTTTACCTTTTTCTTTAGAATCATTTATTGCATATTCTAATAATTCTTTTCCTATTCCTTTACCTTTGAAACTTCCTGCAACCCATAAACAATAAATATATTCATAATTCTTTCCGTTAATTGGAATCCAAGCTGTTTCTATTGGCTCATATTCAATAAATATTTTACCTCTTGCATTTAATTTTCTAAAAACATGACCATCTTTTAATTTATTTTTAATCCATTCTTTTTTACAATCAACACCTTCTTGATGTTTTGGATCTCCTATTGCACAACAAATATGTTCTTCCTCAATATTTTCCAAACTTAAATTGATATACTCATTCATACTATTTTACTCCTTCCAATGATTTAATTCCGTTAATTATAATTTCTAACGATAAATCAAAACTTTCTTTTATTGATATTGGATTACCAAAAGCATTATTATTAACCAATAATACAAAACCTTCCAAAAATCCTCTTAATGTTCTTATAATGTGTTCAATATTGTTATCGCTAATATTTAATGGCTGTAATACTCTAAATAATAAACTAAATAATTTTGTTGTTGCTTCATTCTTTTCTTCACTTTCAAATTTGTTATACCAAAGCATAGCAGTAAATACTCCTTTATTATTTGTAGCATAATCGTAAAAGGCATAACACATATTTTTCAAAGCATCATAACCTGCTATACCAACAGCTGATTCAATAGCTTTTTCTCCTAGTTCTTTCCAACCATAAAGCATAAGTCTTTCTTTTATTTCATCAAGACTTGAAATATGATTATATAAAGATGGAGATTTAATATTTAGTTCTTCAGCAATCATTTTTAGAGATAAGTTATCTAAACC
>CAMNPT010000053.1 GCA_946548575.1 uncultured Clostridium sp.
TAAAATAAAAACTTACGAACCATAACAGTCCGTAAGTTGTCTTCAAATGGAGCGGGTAGCGAGAATCGAACTCGCGCAACAAGGTCGGAAGCATTGCATTCTACCACTAAATTATACCCGCATATTCATATTATTTATAATAAAAATAAATTTTTTTAATTTTTTGTCAATTTTCGACAAATTCTTCATTCTTATTCTGTTATAGTAGTATTTGTTGTGATTTTACAAATACAGAAGAAAAGAGGTGTATACTGTGGACAAAATAGGAACCATCACAGTTTCAGTATTTAAAACAAAAGATAATTCTACAACCTTTAAAATAGAAACAGATGACGAAGACATTCTACCTGTATCTTATGTCATTGAAGATACACTAAAATACTATTAGGCTAACTATTGTTAGTCTCTTTTTTTTGGTGGAGATGATGGGAGTTGAACCCATGTCCATAATACCTTCCATACAGTTTTCTACAAGTTTAGTTTATCTTTTATATTCATTACATTACTCCGATAAACAGGATTAATTGTAATATAGCTTTTTAAATTACCCACTACCTTAAAAGCAAAAGTAGTTTTGTTTCCCAACTAAATATGACACCTTATTCCAATAGGTTGGGACTACTAGATAAAGTGATGCTGCACATTAGGCAGCAAATGCTAATTCGTTATTATCAGCGTTTATTTTATTTTCTCGTTTTTTTAGTGGCCAACGAGAATCCACTACTTGCTTACTGAATTTCTAGTAATATGTCGAAACCATTGCATCCCCATATTACAATAATAATTATAACATATTAATTACAATTTATCAATATTATTCATTACATTATAATCTACTTATAAAATTGCAAACTCAAAAAAAATATAATATAATATTTAAAATTAAATTGTGAGGGTATATTATGAAAATAACAAAAATTGAAACAAATAAAAATAGAAATCTATATTTTAATAAAAGCACAATTGAAGCAAAAAAATATTCATCCAAAATACAAAACCAAGTCTTAAATATTTATCCAAATGTAACATATCAAAAATTTATTGGTTTTGGTGGTGCAATAACAGAAGCTTCTGGTTATTGCTATAGTTTACTCCCAGATAATAAAAAACAAGAATTTTTAAGTGCATATTTTGATACTTTAAATTATTCTTTATGTAGGTTAACTATTGGAAGTTCAGACTTTTCTTTAAATAGTTATTCTTATGCAAATAAACATGATTTATCTGATTTTAGTATTGAGAAAGATTTAAAATATGTTATTCCTCTTATTAAAGATGCTTTAAAAATTAACCCAAATATTCATTTTCTTGCATCTCCATGGAGTCCACCTAAATTTATGAAAAATACTAAAATATTATCTTTAGGAGGAAAGCTATTAGATAAATATAAACAAACATATGCAGAATACTTAGTAAAATACATAAATGCATATAAAGAATTAGGAATAAATATAGATTATATAACTGTTCAGAATGAACCAAATGCAATTCAACTTTGGGAATCTTGCTTATATTCAGCTGAAGATGAAGTTGATTTCGTAACAAACTATCTTTACCCTACTTTTAAGAAAAATGACATTAATACAAAAATTATTATTTATGACCATAATAAAGAAAAACTTTTTACAAGAGCTTTAGAAGAATTTGGTAATTCTACAATGAAAGATGCCGCTTCTGGTATTGCATTTCACTGGTATTCTGGAAATCATTTTGAAAATATTGCTCTATGCAGGGAAAAATTCCCAGACAAGCTTTTATTCCATACAGAAGGATGTTTTGGATTCACACCAGAAAATCCTTATGCAAATGAATATGCACATGATATTGTTGAGGACTTAAATTCAGGAATAAATGGATATACAGATTGGAATATTATTTTAGATAATAAAGGTGGACCAAATCATACAAAAAATTATTGTAATAGCCCTATTATGCTAAATAATGAAGAAAATGATTTTATTAAAAATATAAGTTATTATTACATAGGTCATTTTAGTAAATTTATAAAACCTGGCGCAGTTAGACTTGGCTTTAGCAGATATTTAGGTGATATAAAAATGACTGCTTTTAAAAATACAGATAACAGCATAGCAATTGTCATGCTCAATAGAGAACATTATAATATTGACTTTAATCTTTGTATGGAAAATATAACTTTTAAAGACACACTAGAACAACAATCTATAATTAGTTACTTAATAGAACAATAAGGAGCAATATTAAAATGCTCCTTATTTCTTTAAACTTCAATCTTTTTTCCAAATTGTGTCTGATACCATTTATTTAAATTTCTTCTGTTTTTAAAAACAATGATTTCTTTATCTTTATTATTTTTTAATACATCTTTTACAAATTTTCCTTTAGTTCTGTTCCATTCTAAAGTAAATTTCATAAAAGTTAAATTCATCTGTTCTTTACAGCCTGGAATTTCTGGTCTTTCTATACCTCTATTTTTAAAATACCTTGAAAGTATTCCTTTTAACTTATCAAAAGATGAATAATCCAGAAATATAATTAAGTCTGAATTTTTTACTCTTTGTTCTAAAGTACTCCCATATGTTCCATCTATTACCCATTTAGGTTCATTAACTTTTTCTAAAATAATTCTATCTCGTTCTTCACTATCTCTTTTTACCCAATTTTCCAAATGATGTATTCCATCAATATGATAAATTGGATAATTTAGTTCTTT
Organism: uncultured Clostridium sp.; assembly: GCA_946548575.1. Lineage (GTDB taxonomy): Bacteria > Bacillota > Clostridia > TANB77 > CAG-508 > CAG-269. The sequence goes on from CAMNPT010000053.1 coordinate 2,693, forward strand.
TCCTATATTATTTGATAGTGTTGTTTTTCCTGTTCCTGGTCCGCCTATAATAGATATTTTTTGTACATTTTCAAACATAATTATCCTCCTATAAAACAAAGCCTTACAAGGTTTTCCTTTGTAAAGCTTATATTTTTATTTTGTAATCCATTTAATTAAATTTAAATTTGTAGGTTCTAATATCATTTCATGTTTTGGCATTACCCTAAATGTATATCCATAATTTCCACCTGTACTTAAATTAATTTTTGCTGTAAAATAATACTTCTTTCCTTCCTCATCAGAATCTGATAAGTTCATTGGAATTATATTTACATTTTCTACTACACCATTATCAAGTATTTTTCCATAATATACTTCTGCCTCTATATTATCTACATTTATATTTGGTAATTCCACCTCACAAGCAACCTCAATATTATTTCCTGCATCTATTGTTATATTATTTAAATTGTTTACTTGTGTTATTTTTACATCTTTCCAATTCATATAAATATCATTTTTCCAATTATTTAAAGCTGCAACATTATCTATATCTTCATAATATTTTTTTGTAGTTTTACAAAGTGGCATATATAATTGATTAGTATAATCAACTAACATTCTTGCTGTACTATATTTTCCACCTGTGGTCATTATAGAATTCTTCATTAAATCCATCCATTTGCTAGATATACCATCTTTATTTTTTTCATAATATGTTGGAATGATTTTTTCTTCTAATGTTCTATACATACTTTCACTATCAGCTTGATCTTGGGCTTCATAAGATTCATATTCAGCATTTGATCCTATTGTCCAACCATTGTTTTGCTTATATCCTTCTGCCCACCATCCATCTAATATACTAAAGTTTATAACACCATTAACAGACGCTTTTTGTCCACTAGTACCAGATGCTTCCATTGGTCTTCTTGGATTATTAAGCCATACATCTACACCACTAATTAAATATCTAGACATTCCAATATTATAATTTTCAAGCAAGAATATTTTTCCTTTAAATTGTGGCATCATTGATAATTGATGAATATATCTTATTAAATCACATCCTTCATAATCAGCAGGATGAGCTTTACCAGCAAATATTATTTGAACAGGCCTATCTGCATTATTCAATATTTGTGTAATTCTTTCTAAATCTTTAAAAATTAATGTTGCTCTTTTATATGTAGCGAATCTTCTAGCAAATCCTATTGTTAGCACATTTGGATCCAATTTTGATGTTATTTCATTTATTAAATCATAACTATATCCAGCTCTTCTTAATCTTTCTGTTGTGTTATCCTTTACTAATTTTATTAATTTTGCTTTTCTCTCTGTATGTACTTGCCATAATTTTTCATTTGGAATATTTTTGATTTTTTCCCAAACATGATCATCATACATATTATCTTGCCAATATGGCATTAAATATTTATTATATAATTCTTTCATTTTTGGTGATAACCATGTACAAGTATGAATACCATTTGTTACATATTCTATTGGAGATTCGTTAGCTGCAATATCTGGCCAAATTTCTCCAAATAACTCTCTAGAAACCGCTCCATGAAGTTTACTAACACCATTTTTCTTTCCAGCTATTTTTAAAGCAAGAATTCCCATATTAAATCCACCCTCTAAATCTTTACAAGGCTTCATTCCAAGTTTTAAAAACTCCTCTCTGGAAATACCTAATCTTGGCCAAAAATCTTTAAAATATCTTTCAACCAAATCTATTGGAAATATATCATTTCCAGCAGGTACTGGAGTATGAGTTGTAAATACCGTTTTTGAACTTGCTATATCTTTTGCAACCTCAAATGATACTTGTTTTTCTTTTATAATATTTTTTATAATTTCCAAATTTAAAAAAGCTGAATGTCCTTCATTCATATGATATACGGTTGGCTTTAATCCTAATTGTCTTGTAAGTAAATTAACTCCTCCCATACCAAGAACAATCTCTTGTCTTATTCTCATTTCTTGGTCTCCACCATATAGTTTTAAAGTAACATCTCTATCTTCTTCATGATTTTTATCAATATCTGAATCTAATAAATATAATTTTACTCTACCAACATTTATTTGCCAAACTTTTAAATATAGTCTTCTTTTTGGAAATTTAACATGAATAACTAAATCTTCACCTTTATCATCTTTAACTGGATTTATTGGTAAATCATATAAATCAATTGTATTATATTCAGTTTCTTGATTACCATTACCATCTATTTTTTGATTAAAATATCCATTTTTATATAATAATCCAACAGCCACTAATGGTATCCCCAAATCACTTGCAGATTTTAAATGATCACCAGATAAAATTCCGAAGTCCACCAGAATAAATAGGTATAGTTTCATCTAAACCATACTCTGCAGAAAAATATGCAATTAAATCATTTTTCTCTTCTGGATATTTTTTAGAAAACCATGTATTTTTACTATTCATGTAATTTTCAAAATTCTCTACCACTTTATCGTAATCTTTTAAAAATGATAAATTCTTTGAAGCTTCTTCAAGTCTCTCTTGTGATACATGTCTTAAAAATTTAGTTGGATTTTTCTTTGATTGTTCCCATAAATCTAAATCTATATATTGAAATAGTCTTAAAAATTCTGTATTCCAAGACCACCATAAATTATTGCTGATTTCTGATAATTTTTCTATTCTCTTAGGTAATTGTGGATTTACAGTAATCCTATTAAAAACGTACATTTATTAATTTCCTCCTTTGTGTTTTATACTTTTATATTATCTATTAAAAATTAGAATTTGTCAAGAGGGATTAGGGGACGTTCTTTCTTTCCCTGAAACAGGGATTTAGGGACACTCTTTGGCAGGTGGTTTTGCCAGGGTAGTATACCATTATTTTTTATTTATGATTGATTGGAATAAAAATTAGAAATTGTTAATTATTAGAATGAGGGATGTTCAGGACAAAATGTATTATATTATTTTTTATTTCATTACTCGGCTCCCTTCATACGCTAAGAAGTTGTTATATTAGAAAACGAGCCGCTTTCACTCAGACCCTTTCGTACCTCAAGTACCGTGAACATTCCTCATTTTCTAATATAACAACTTCTAAAGCTTTTTCGGTCGCATTCGTAATTACATGCAAAATAATATAATACATTTTGAACCTGAAAGAG
>CAMNPT010000054.1 GCA_946548575.1 uncultured Clostridium sp.
ATATATTTCACCTATATTTAATAAATAAATATAACGTTAAAAACTAATTAATAAATTATTTTGTCCCAGTATCTTTAAAAAATCTTCCACCAGATGATGTACTTCCTGAACTGTTTGAATTTTCTGAATTACTATTTTCCGAATTGCTATTTTCTGAATTTCCTTGTGGTTTGTTGTTTTCGCCTGATTTATTACCTGCACCTTCACTTTCTCCTGTGGTTGCATTTGTTCCTGATGCTGTTACAGTAGAAGCAAATGGATTTGCTCTTCCAGGATTATAATTTTTTGTGCTTCTATAATTACTCAAATCAGATGAAGTAACCTCATAAGTCATAACAACTTGACTCTCATCTAATTCTGATGCTTGTTGTAACTCTTTTTTTGCATCTTCTGGCATTGTATATGCTACTTCATTTGGAATTGTTTTTGATATTGGAACATATTCATATAACAATATTCCAAGAACAAGTATTATCGCTAATGTTAGTAATAATACAATAATTATTTCTTTTATAATCGACTTAGACATATTTCCTCCTTTTAACCGGCATTATTTGTAGTGTTTGTACTATTTGTTGTATTTGTGTTGTTTGTTGCATTTGTCGAATTTTGAGAATTAGTATTTGTTGTGTTCGTTGTGTTTGTTGTGTTTGTTGTATTTGTTGTATTTTGTGATTCAGCATCACCATTGTTTTCTTCATTTTCCTTTGTTAAAACAGATTCATCTACATCTTTAATTGCTATATCCTTGCAAACAAATGTTGATTGTAGCGAATCGCCACTTGGCTTCATAGTAAATTCTTCAATTTTAAATCCAAGAGTACTATCATTTTCAATTGCAGATATAAAATCTGTTATTGAAATATAATCACCTGTAACTGTAAATTTTAAATTGTATGTGCCTTTTCCTCCATTTGTACCTGTCATAACATCCATTTGCATTACAGCCCCATTACTTGTTGCATGGTTTCCAAGTCTAACCCATAATGTTTCAATTTCATATTTTTCTATTTGACTTGTTATAGTTTCTCCTGATTCTGTACTAATCGTTACCAAATCTTCATAATCTTTTTTTGTTTCCTTTAATTCCTTACTACTATTTTCAACTTCATTTACAGATTGAGTAAAATCTTTTTCAGCAAGTTTAGCTGCTTTTTGTATTGTTTCATCTAATTCCTTGCTTTTAGCTTGAATTCCTTGTATACCAAGTATTTCCAGCCCTCCTATTTTTACTCCTTTTAATGCAATAAAAAGAGTTAGTAGCAATAATAATGAAATTAATATTAATATTAAGGTCTTTTTCATGGTAAATCTCCTTCTATTTTTACAGTAACTATACCATTATCTTTTTGTCCTGCTGTTGAAATTACATTTGTTAAAATAACATCTGATTTAATTTTAGCTTTTAAATATCCTAATTGTTCATATTTTGTAGATTGTGCATTTATAACTATATGTGAATCTTTTGAGTTTTCAATTGATGTTAATTGTGCACCTTGTGGCATTATTGACATTAATTGATTTAATAAATTAGGAATTGCATTTCTTGTTTTATTTCTATCTGTTATTCTATCATTTGCATCTTGTATATTTTTTATCATATTTGAATAATCGTTTGTTTTAGATTTTATTTTGTCATTGTCACTATTTGCCAAAGATATTTGGCTATTTGTTTGAGCTATAGAATTCTGAGCTTCTTTTATCTTTTCATTTATCCTATTATTAAGCAATATTGAAAAACAGCTATAAATTACAACTAACAAAAGTAAAGAAATTGCTATTCTAATCAAACTAACTTCAGTTCTATCTAATTTTTGTCCTAAATCCCATGTAAAAAAACCACCAGTATTTTTTTGTTGTGCTTTACTAGTATTAGGATTTACCTCTATTTTTAGCCAATCTGGAATCTTATCTGCAAAAGCCGTGGTTCTGAAGTTCATACCACTAACACCTTCATTTAATCCCATTAAAGCCATAGAGATAGCTGAGTTAACTTCTATATAATCTTTAATATTTATATTACTTATTGATTCTATAAAATATGGTTTTAATATTTCACAAGTTGTTTCTGGTAAATATTCTTGAAAATATAAATCTACATTATTTACCAATGCAACAGTTCCTGTAATATATACTTTTTGTATCTTTTCTGGACTTGTTTCAACAACTTTTCTTACATTTCCTACAATTTTATATAATGTAGGCATTATATCTTCTAAATAACCTGTTTCTTCGCTTTGTAGGTCTAGCCCATCAGATGTATATATTGTTGTATTTTTACATATTTCATATGATTTTGAATAAGAATTCTCTTTCGAATTTATTCTACTTAAAATATCTATACTACCTTCATCAAAATCTTCTATATTAGCTATTTTCCTTTTATAAATTGTAGTAATAGTTGTCTTTGCTTCAATATTAACTACAATACAATTTTCATCTTCTTCAAATCTTTCCAAATTTGGAATAGACATTGATATAGGAGAAATATTTGCAAGTTTATACCCTTCAAATTGTTGAATTCTTTTGTTTAATTCGATTTTATTGTCAGATATGTGAATTATTTTAATTTTGTCTTTATCTAATTGATCATCTACTACAGCATATCTTGTTTCAAAAACATTTGGATTATATCCTCTTTCAGCGCAATAAGAATCAAATTCAGTTTTTATTGCTTTTTGTAAATCTTTTTTTGTAAGTAATGCAAACATATCAAAATAATTGTACATTTCTTCTGACAAGTTAACACTTATAGGTGTTTTTTGACTATATGTTTCTTCAATTACTTGTGGAATAGCTTCGCTTAATTTATCATAAAATTTCACGCCAAATGATTCCACTTTTATTTTATCGTGGTCTTTTGTTACTTTTGCGTATTTAATTAGGTTTTCTTCTATATATAGTCCTAAACAGCTTGACATTATTTTCTCCTTTTTAATGTTTTATATTTTTATATTTTACATTTCATTTAAAAAGATACCTAGAATTTTTTCTATTTTCCCCTATTATTTTCTTGTATAAAAAATCAAATACATCTATATTCTATCGTTTTTCCGCAAAAAGTCAATATATTTAACAAAAACGTAATGTTAATGTAATATTTTTGTAATATGAATTTAATCATTTATTTTTTTGTATATTTTTTGTATATTTTTCTAATTTAGGTTAATAATAATTTTAAAGTTATTATGGAGGTTAAATATGGATATTAAAAAACATTTAATTATAACTGGAAACTCTAATGTTTCTTGGAAAGATGCAATTGTAAAAGCTGTAGAAGAAGCTTCTAAAACAATTGACTATATTTCAGAAATAAAAATATTAGAACAAAGGGCTAATGTTGATGGTAATAAAATTTCTGAATATTTTGTAGATTTAGATTTAAGTTTTATAGTTGACTTAAATCGTAAAAACTCTTAATTTAGGAGGTGTTTTATGAATCCTATAGAAACAAAACAAACATATAAAGAATATGTAGATAAAAAATCTCCTAATTCACCTATTTTGAAAAATTGTTTTAATAGTTTTTGGGTTGGTGGATTAATTTGTACAATAGGTCAAGTTATTCTTAATATATGTAATGAAAGAGGTTTTGATACACAAACTTCTGGTACAATTGTTTCCATTTTGTTAATAGGTATTTCTGCATTTTTAACAGGTCTAAATTTATTTAATAAAATTGGAAAATTTGCCGGTGCTGGTTCACTTGTTCCAATAACAGGTTTTGCAAATTCTATAGTATCACCTGCCATGGAATACAAATCTGAGGGTTATGTTATGGGTGTTGGAAGCAAAATGTTTACAGTTGCTGGGCCTGTTTTAATTTATGGAATATCAGCTTCAATTCTTGTTGGAATTGTATATTTAATTTTTGGAACTCAAAATATAACACTTGTTTAACTTATTTATAAAAAGGAGAGATTTTCTTGGAAAAGATAGGAAAGCAAACAATTAAATTTAATACTCCCCCAACTATTTTAGATTGTAGTAGTATAGTTGGACCAAAAGAATCTGATGGTCCTCTTGCAAAATATTTTGATAAAACTTTAGATGATGAATTTTGGGGAGAAAAAACTTGGGAAAAAGCAGAAAGTAAAATAATAAAAGAAACTGTTAATACAGTTATATCAAAATCAGGTATTTCAACAAATGAAATAGATTGTATATTTGCTGGAGATTTACTAAATCAATGTATATCTTCCTGTTTTGGTTTAAGAGAAGAAAATATTCCGTTTTTCGGTGTATTTGGCGCATGTTCAACTTTCGTAGAAGCTTTGAGTTTAGGTGCTATTACTATCGAAGGATATGCAAATAATGTAATATGTGCAACCTCTAGCCATTTTTGTAGTGCTGAAAAACAATTTAGATTTCCATTAGAATTAGGAAATCAAAGGCCTCAAACAAGTCAGTGGACTGTTACTGGTGCTGGTGCTGCTGTTTTATCTAAAAATGGAAATGGACCTTATATAACACATATTACACCTGGAAAAATTGTTGATTTAGGAATAACTGACAGTAATAATATGGGTGCTGCAATGGCGCCTGCATTTTCAGATACTCTAATTACGCATTTTTTAGACACTGGTAGAAATCCAAGCTATTATGATGCAATTATAAGTGGAGATTTAGGTTATATTGGAAAAGAAATAGCAATTGATATTTTAAAATCACAAGGCTATAATATAAAATCAAATTACAATGATTGTGGTGTATTAATATTTGATAAAGAAGTTCAAGATACCCACTCTGGCGGAAGTGGATGTGCGTGTTGTGCTACAGTATTTTCGGGTTACTTATTTAATCAATTAAAAAATAAAAAATTAAAGAAAATATTACTAATTGCAACAGGTGCTTTAACAAATTCAACAACTGCTGCTCAGGGTGAAAGTATTCCTGGAATTGCACATGCTATCAGTATAGAAACATCTATTTAAAATATGTTTTGCACTAATAGATAAAAAAATCAGAATAAATTGGTTTTGTTTGAAAGAAAGGATTATTATTATGAATATAAATTGGACAAATGTATTTGATTTAATGACATTACTAAAATGTTTTATAGTAGGTGGTGTTATTTGTGTTATAGGACAAATATTAATAGATAAAACTAAGCTTACTCCATCCAGGATTTTAGTTATATTTGTAACAACCGGTACAGTTTTAGGTGGAATTGGCTTATATAAATATTTGGTTGATTTTGCAGGAGCAGGAGCTACAGTTCCTTTAACTGGTTTTGGATATAATTTAGCAAAAGGTGCTATAGAAGGTGTCAAAGAAAATGGTCTAGTTGGTGCCTTTACAGGTGGTGTTAAAGCTTCTGCAGGTGGAATCTCAGCTGCAATCTTTTTTGGATATATTGCATCACTAATTTCTAAGCCAAAAATAAAAAAACAGTAATGAATTCAGGGACACTCCTTGATTATTTGGCACTACTCCTCTGGGGAGATGGTGTCATTATTTTTT
>CAMNPT010000055.1 GCA_946548575.1 uncultured Clostridium sp.
GGTTCGTAGCCGAACACTCTATCCAACTAAGCTATGGGTGCACATATATCATATTATACCTTGATTTTCTAAAATATTCAATAGAAAATATAAAAATATTTAAATTTAAGAGTAAAAACTATTAATAATTTTAAAATTATAGTAAAAAAGTAATTAGAGTAAAATGAAAACAATTTGCTACAAAAATGTAAAAAAAATGTAAAGTAAGACTATAAAAAGACTTTCCGTAAAGGAAAATAAGAGAAAGAACCTAAAACATATGTTATAGGTTCTTTACTTTTATATAATTAATAGGATAAAATTTAATAAATTATGAGTATATAAATTTTAATTTGATTCAACCAAAATATAAAAAATAAGAGAGGTAGAAAATATGATTAAATTTGATAATAAGAAACTAATTGCAATACTAATATTGATTTTAATAGAAATCAATATATTATTTCCAATAATTACGTATGCAGAAGATAATATAACCACTAATTATGAAATTAAAGATAAAGAGGAATGGGATGTTTCTGAAAAAAGAGATAAAAGTATAATTGTAAGATGGGATTATAGTGATAAAAAAATCACTATAAGTGGAAGTGGAAAAATGATGACAATTACTGGAGAAGAAGCGTTTTGGGATAAATATGAAAAATACGTTGAAAAAATTCAAATAGATGAAGGCGTGACCAGTATAGGATATAATGAATATTTATTTTCATATTGTGATAAATTAGTAGAATTAAAAATCCCATCTACTTTAAAAGTAGTAACTGGATTTAAAGGATGTTCTAAATTAAAAGAGGTTGTAATTCCAAGTGGAGTTGAGAAAATTGGTTCATGTGCATTTCAAGACTGTAAAAGTCTAGAAAAAGTAAATATTCCAAATACAGTTACTACCATAAGTAATGATTCGTTTGCAGGATGTTCTAGTTTAGAATCAATAGATATACCAAGCAGTGTAACTTCATTTTCTGGTGAAAGTTTTATGAATTGTATTAAATTAAAGAGTGTTAACATAGATAGTTTAAATAAAAATTACGTCAATGTAGATGGCGTGGTATATAGTAAAGATAAAAAAACATTAATTTATTACCCAGCAAATAAAGACGGTAGCAAATATACGTTAAATAGTACGGTAAGAGATATAAAATATTCTGCATTTAATTATTGTCAAAATTTAGAGAATATAGAACTTTCAAATAATATAACTCAAATTGACTATTATACATTTATGGGATGTAGTAATTTGAAATCAATAGACATACCAAGCAGTGTAACGAGTATAGGAAATGTAGCTTTTAAAGATTGCACTAATCTAAGTAATATAACAATACCAAACAAAGTAACAGATATAGGATTTAGAGCATTTCAAGGATGTAGTAATTTGACCAATATAACAATACCAAGTAGTGTAACAAGTTTAGGGTATAGTGCATTTGAAGGGTGTAGTAGTTTAACTAGTATAACAATACCAAATACCATAACAACCATAGAATATAGTACATTTTGTGAATGTACCAGTTTAAAAAATATAATTATTCCAAATAGTGTAACATCAATAAAAGACTATGTTTTTAATGATTGTAATAGCTTAAAAGAAATATATATACCGAGTAGTGTAACAGAAATCGAAGAATATGCATTTGATAGACTTTTTGAAGGATTAATAAGATGCGAAACAAATAGTGTTGCACATAAATTTGCAGAAGAAAAAGAATTGATTTATGTATTGAATGATAATGTTGAATCAATTTATTCTACAAATTATAGAATTAAAGATATAGAAGAGATAAAAATAAATGATACTGTGAAAGCTGTGTGGAAATTGGCAGATAGATCATTAACTATATCTGGAACAGGAGAAATAAAAGACATATATAATTCCAGTGTTAATCGTAATAAAATAATTGAAAAAGTAAGAATAGAATCGGGAATTACAAGTATAGGTGATAGTGTATTTAGATGGTGTAGTAATTTGAATAGTATAACAATACCAAGTAGTGTAACAAGTTTAGGGGATAGTGCATTTAAAAGGTGTAGTAGTTTAACTAGCATAACAATACCAAGCAATGTAACAAGTTTAGGGTATAGTGCATTTGAAGGGTGTAGTAGTTTAACTAGTATAACAATACCAAGCAATGTAACAAGTTTAGGGTATAGTGCATTTGAAGGGTGTAGTAGTTTAACTAGTATAACAATACCAAGCAGTGTAACAAGTTTAGGTAACGGAATATTTAAAGGGTGTAGTAGTTTAACTAGCATAACAATACCAAGCAATGTAACAAGTTTAGGGTATAGTGCATTTGAAGGGTGTAGTAGTTTAACTAGTATAACAATACCAAGCAGTGTAACAAGTTTAGGTGATGAAGTTTTTAGAGGATGTAGTAATTTAAAAAATATAACAGTAGAAAATAATAAAGAGTATATATCTATAGATGGTGTATTATATGATAAGGATAAAAAGAAAATAATAAAATATCCACCAAATAAAAATGGAAGTGTATATAGTATTTTAGATAGTGTAACAAGTATTGAAAAAGATGCATTTGGTAACTGTAGTAATTTGACAAACATAACAATACCAAATAGTGTAACAAAGATTGGTCCTAATGCATTTAGAGAGTGTAGTAGATTAACAACAGTAGAAATACCAAAAGGTATAACAGAAATAGACGTAGGAACTTTTGAGAATTGTAGTAGTTTATCAAGCATAACATTTCCAAATAGTTTGATATCGATAGGATATAGCGCATTTATAGGATGTAATAGTTTAGAAATAATAGAAATACCAAAGAGTGTAACAAAAATAGGTGCTTTATTTGATAAATTTAATGGTTTAATTAAATGCTATAAAAATTCAAGTGCACATAAAATATTAGAAAATGAAAAAAAACCATATTTTTTAATAGACAAAGAACAAAATGAGAGTGATGATAGTAATAATGAGATAACAGAGATTATAGAAATATACACAAGTGAAGATTTGTGGAATTTTGCTAAAAGATTTAATAATGAGGAATGGTCAACAATACGACAGTATGGATTGAAGGTAGAATTAAAAAATGATATAGACTTAGAATGTAGTGAAGAAAATCAATGGATACCAATTGGCTTAATTTCAGGTGGATATACTTTACCTTTTTATGGAATTTTTGAAGGAAATAATCATACAATTAGTAATATGTATATAAGTGAATGTACATCATCAAAATATATAGATCAAGGATTTTTTAGAAATATCGCAAATAGTGGAGTTGTACAAAACTTAAATCTAAAAAATTGTATTGTTAACAATGTATTAAAAGATGAAGATAATAATAATGAAGATATGTATGGAATTATAGCATCTAGTTTAACTGGTAAATTAATTAATTGTAAAACAATAGATTGTCAATTAAATATATCAAAAATATTTGGTTCTGAGACAATAACCGAAGTTGGAGGACTAGTAGCATATGCCTCAGATTGTGAAATTAATAATTGTTATAATGGAACAATTATTAATATTTCAGCAGAAGCAAACTTGAAAACTGAAGGAAGTATTACGTCATCAAATAATGTTATATGTGGTGGCATAGCTGGAAATACATCAAATGTTAATATATCAAATTCAATAAATAATGCAAAAATAATTAATAACATAGGTAGAGCTGGAGGTATTGCAGGAAATGTATCAGTGGGAACAATTAAATACTGTACAAATAATGGCGAAATAAATTCAGGTTCAAACAAACTATATACTCAGGGTGCAGGTGGAATTGTAGGAGAAGGAAATGAATTAACAATTTATGGTTGTGGAAATAATGCAAATATACAAGGAATAAATTATTATAGAGAAAATAATGTAGGTGTTTTTTTAGGAGGTATTATTGGAAAAACTGATCATAATAGCGATAGTATATTAAAAATTGAAAACTGCTATAGTATTGGAAATATTATTTTAAATGATACTTATACTAATTTAAAATCAAATGATACTGCGGGACTAAAGGTAGCAGCATCTTTAGGAGGAATAGTAGGATATATTTATAGGAGTGATATTGTAAATATGAAAAATATTTATATATCTGGAGAAGTAGATAATAAAAGTTGGGCAGGATCATTAGTTGGTTCAGCATATAATTATCCAAAAACTTTTTCATCAGAAAATATATATAAAACATCTTCTTTAAAAAATTTAGGAAGAGCTCCTCAAGCTAATGAAACATTAACTATAAATGCAACGCAAAAAACTGAAAGTGAAATGAAAAAAGAAGAATTTGTTACATTATTAAATAGTGGTTCAGAAGAATTTATATATGATAATTCAAATATTCACAAAGGATATCCATTAATCAAAAATGGATATAAGGAAATAGATTTACTAGCAACAAGCGTAAAATATAGTAATACTAAAAAAACAAATTCAGATGTAACAGTAACAATTACAGCAAATAAAGAAATACAAGAAGTAAATGGATGGACATTATCAACAGATAAAAAGAAACTAACAAAAACATATAGTAAAAATACAACAGAAGAGATAACAATTAAAGATTTAGTTGGAAATGAAACAAAGGAAAAAATAACAATTAGCAACATTGATAAAACAGTACCAACATTAAGTGTAAAATATAGTAGTACAGAAAAAACAAATTCAGATGTAACAGTAACAATTACAGCAAATGAAGAGATACAAGAAGTAAGCGGATGGACATTATCAACAGATAAAAAGAAACTAACAAAAACATATAGCAAAAATACAACAGAAGAGATAGTGGTTAAGGATTTAGTAGGAAATGAAACAAAGGAAAAAATAACAATTAGTAATATTGATAAAACAGCATTAACATTAAGTGTAAAATATAGTAGTACAGAAAAAACAAATTCGGATGTAACAGTAACGATCACAGCAAATAGAGAAATACAAGAAGTAAGTGGATGGACATTATCAACAGATAAAAAGAAACTAACAAAAACATATAGCAAAAATA
>CAMNPT010000056.1 GCA_946548575.1 uncultured Clostridium sp.
ATAATATTTTTAATTGGTTTTGTCAATAGATTTTGCAAATTTAGTGGCAATTTTTTGAATTCTTATATTAGTATATGCTAAATTATAAAAAAATATGAATTTGATACAAAAATTGTGATATAATTTTATATAATGAAGGGAATGGTTAGATGTCTAATATAGATTATTACTATGAAAATACAAAAAATGCTCTACCACATAAGATTACCCAAAAATTTATAAAAATGAATATTAAAGAAGGAACTGCAATTGATTTGGGCTGTGGAACAGGAAGAGATACAGTTTTTTTGATAAAAAATAATTGGAAGGTAACTGCTATAGACAGAGAAGACACTAGAGAATTAATTGAAGAAAAGCTTGACAATAAAGAGAAAGAAAGATTTAATTTTATTTGCCAAAATTTTGAAAATATAGAATTAGAAAAAACTAATTTAATTGTTTCAAATTTTGCAATTCCTTTTTGTAGTAAAAAGAACTTTAATGAGTTTTGGGAAGAAATAGTAGATAGTATAGAAAAGGATGGTTATTTTGTTGGGAATTTTTTTGGATTAAAGGATTCATGGGCAAAGTTAAAACCTGGAATGGTATTTTTGACAAAAGAGCAGGTTCTAAATTTATTTGAAGATTTTGAAATAGTTGAATTTGAAGAAAATGAAAAAGATGGAAAAACAGGACTTGGTAAAATGAAACATTGGCATACATATAATATTATAGCAAGGAAATATACGTAGAAATTTAATGAGAAAAGTAGGAGTGACACAAATGAGTAATTTTGAAAAGTTTTTAATTGAATTTGAAAAATATCTTGAAAAGAAATCTTGGAATTTCGATAAATATCAAATTGATAACTGTTTTCTATATGATATTGAAGAAACTGTAATTATTTATATAGAGAGAAAGGAAGAATTTTCAAAGGAACATATCATATGTAGAGAATTATTAAACCTAAAAAACGAAAAAGATTATAATTACTCTCATATAAAAATAAAACCTTTCTGTTTAAAATATATAAAAGAATGGGTAACTTTCTATCCATTTAAAGGTGAAATAACTGAAGAACTAAAATCAATAGATAAAAAGCAACCATTTCTGAAATTGCTTGAAAGATATGAAAAATGGAAAGGTTATAGAGTTGAAATTGCAGGTTTCCAATTAGAAAATAATAATGAAAAAGGATATGCACTTGTAAAATTGTCATCTAATAATAGTTTTATAGAATTAAGAGAAATAGGAAAACACCTATTAGATGCTTATATAGACTTTATAATAGAAAATCCTTCAGATACTATAGAAAATGAACAAATAATAAAAATTACAAATGGCTTTGAATTTATGATAAATAAAGCAATGGCTAAGATATTAAATGAAAGATATATAAATAAATATTCAATAGATAGTTTAAGGAAATTAAAAGAAATAGTAGATTTAAAAGGATTTTGGACAAGTGTTTATCTAAAAAATAAAAACGAAATACCTTATGATTTATTTAACGATTTAGGAAATGGAAAAACAGAGAATATAGGTATAATTAGTGATATTTATACAGATAATATGAAATCAAGAATACCTAAAATTGAAGATTTTGATAAAGAATTTTTCTATGTATCAGTAGTATATGCTGATGATTTATACTCATATAATTTCTATAATTATTTGAGTGATGATGATTCTATAAAACCAGGAGATAAAGTGTTTGTGAATAGAGCAGGAGATGATGTTGTAGCATTGGTAACAGAAGCAAAATATTATCCAGGCTCTGAAGTACCTTTTCCTGTAAGCAGAACAAAATCAATTATAAAAAAGATAGAAAATGATGAAGAATTGCATAAATATGGATATAAACCTGAAGATTTTGCAGAATATGACTTTTATGATGATGAAGATGAGCCTGAATATTATCAGTATTTATATTATATTGTAACAACATTATGTGACAAACAAGAAATAGCAGACAAAATTTCAAAAACGCTAATGGAGAAAAAGTTAGTTGCAGGAAGTCAAATATCTAAAGTTAGATCAGATTATTGGTGGGAAGGAAAAATAGAATCAAAGGAAGAATTTAAGCTTGAGTTTAGAACAAAGTTAGATAAAATAAATGAAATTGTTGAAATAATAGAGTCAATACATGATTATCAAGTTCCTGCTATTTCAAGAACAGCAATAGTGTGTTTAACTGATGAAATGCAAAAATGGATTGATGAAAGTGTAGAATAAATCGAAATTAGTTGATAAATAAATGGTTTACATTAGAGTATTGTCTACATTTTACGATTTAGCAGTACAAACTGCTGAAAAATCAAATTATAAAAGGAGGGAAACGTTATGAGTAGTATAAAACTAATAAATTCATCTTGTGTAGAACAAAAAGTAGATGCAATAGTAAATGCTGCAAATAGAAATTTATTATCAGGTGGTGGAATATGTGGAGCAATATTTCAAAAGGCAGGTTATATTGAACTAAATCAAGCGTGTAAAAAACATAAAACACCACTAAATGATGGAGATGCTGTGATTACACCTGCATTTAATATAACAAATGCTAAACACATAATTCATGCCGTAGGTCCTGATTTTGGACATACACCAGATGCTTTTGATAAATTATTTAATGCATATTATAATTCGTTAAAAGTTTTAATGGAAAACAATTTACATACTATATCTTTTCCATTGATTAGCTCGGGAATATTTGGTGGCAATTTAGATAATCCTGTAGCTATTTCAACAGAACAATGCTTAAAAGCATATAATAAATTTATCACAGATTATAAAGAATATAATATAGAAGTGCTTTTATGTGCATATTCTATGCAAGAAATGTTTGAAGCGGAGAAAGTATTAAAGCTAGATTAAAACATATAAAATATATATGTGGCTGTTGTTTTACTTGATTAGCCAATAATACCAAGACTTACAAGATTTTTTGTAGGTCTTTTTGTATGTGAAAATGACCAAAAAGTGGTAATGATTTTTGAAATTGAAAAAATGATTTTTTTACTATATAATGTATACAGATAAATAGTAATTTGTAGGGGAGATTTAAATGAATCATAATAATATTGAAAAAAAATATGTAGTATTAGATGTAGAAACAAATGGTTTATCTTCTTTAAATGATGATTTATTATCCATCTCTATTTATAAACCAGATGAGAACAAAATGTATAATAGGTTTTTACCATTAGAGTTAAATGAAGATGTTTATACTACATATATAAATGGAATTACTAAAAAAGATTTAAAGGGAAAACAGCCATTAAGTCAAGAAGAAATGAATAATATAATTGATGAATTTGAATTACAAAATAGAATAATATTAACTTATGGTAATATTGATGAAAAGTTTATAAAAAATTATCTCAAAAGAAAGAAATTAAAGGGTTATGAAGTAATGAACTTCTATAATTTTAAACACGATATTATTTCTTCTAAATTTTCTGGAGGAGTAATAACAAAAGATAACTTATGCAAGATTTATGGAATTGATAATGTATTAGAAGTGCATTCTGGTTCAAATGACTGTATTCTTGAATGGGAACTTTTTAAGAAGATGAATGGAAAAAAATTATTTGTTACAGGGAGAAATGTTTTTGAATTTAACAATGATTATATAATACCAGTAAGTTATTTGAGTACATATCCTAATTTTAAATATTGTGTAGGGAATCTACCTAAAATTGAGTATAAAAGCAGAGTAGTGAAAAAATTTGAAGTTAGTAGTAGAAGAATTAAGAAATTTTCTACGAATATAAGTGGTATGACAATAGAGCATTTAATAAATACTATGCTTGATGTCGAAAAGATACATTCGGAATTAGTTTTACTAGAAAACAAAAGAAAATTAAAATTTATTGGTAGATTACCATCTCCGTATGATGATATAATGGTTAATTTTAATACAGATGGAACTATTACTGCTACAAATGAAAAAGACGAAAAGTTTATAAATGAAGTTAATAAGGTTATAAATATTTTGAAGAAAGAAATACAACCATTAGTAGAATATATTTCTAATAATATATTCAATAATCAAAAAATATTTTCGCAAGAACTTGTTATACATAAAGAAAAAAATATTTTAGCACTTTGTGATTTATCTAATGACAATACTGTTTTGGAAATAAAAACTAACTATAACCTCAATATAGATCAGTTTAAAGAACAATTATATTATGAATCCAATGGTAGAACTTGTTATATATTACAAATAGATTGGTTTAATATAAAAAAAGGAATAACCTTTATAATTTCAAAAGTTGAACTGTTTGAATTAGAAAAAAGTTCTAATAATTTATTAGAGAGAAAAAACAATTTTCAAAGCAAGATAAATAATGACAATATTGTTGTTATAGAATATAAAAATTATGATAGTGATGTAAAAGTTAAGTGTTCTAAATGCAATAAAGAATGGTACACTTCTTATCGTTCTATAATAAGCAAACCATATTGTCCTAATTGTGATGAAAATCAATTTATAGTTAAAAGGAAAGAAAGAAAAATAAAAGAAGTATTAACAGCTGAAGAAAAACAAAAGATTAAATATAATACCTATGCAAAAAAAGTATTGGAAAAATCAAATGGTAAAATAAAAGCACTATCTTATACTAATTCAAAAGAAAAAGTTAAAGCATTGTGCTTGGAATGTGGGCATAAATGGGATTTAAGAGCAGATCATTTATTAGAAAGATGTAAATGTCCTATTTGTAAAAGTAGCAAATAAAAAAATATCTTGTGAAATTGATAAAGTTAAAAAGTTGCTTGTTCATTACAGCACATAGTATTTGATAAATTGTAATTTATCAAACTGTTCGCACAATTTTGATATTTGGAAACAAAAAATTACAATTCATAGTGACAAGCAAAATATTTTGAGATGATGAACATTTAAAATTTAGTAATATTGTAAACAGGT
>CAMNPT010000057.1 GCA_946548575.1 uncultured Clostridium sp.
TCTAATTTTCACTCCAATCAATCATAAATAAAAAAATAATGACACCATCTCCCCCAGAGGAGTAGTGCCAAATAGATAAGGAGTGTCCCTTAATCCCTAAAAAAGGGAAAGAAAGAGCGTCCCTTAATCCCTTTCGATTTCTTTCCAGACTCTATCTGTGTAAATTTTTCTTTCAGCTGAAAAAGGAAGGATTGTTATATCACCAATTGGATTAATTTGTTTTTGTAAATCCAATACAGCTTGGTCAACCTTTGTAACAGCTATTTTATCAGCTTTATTAGCTAAAATTATAAAAGGTATACCAGATGATATTACATAGTTATACATTAATTTATCATTTTCAGTAGGGTTATGTCTTATATCTAATAAAAGTATAATCAATGATATTTGTTTTCTATTAAATAAATATTCTTCTATAAATTTACCAACCTGTTCTTGTTCTTTTTTAGACATTTTGCTATATCCATATCCAGGCAAGTCAACAAAATAAAATTTATCATCTATATTATAGAAGTTGATTTGTCTAGTTTTTCCAGGTTCACTACTTGTTCTTGCAAGTTTTTTTCTATTTATCATTGTATTTATAAAACTTGATTTTCCAACATTAGATTTTCCAACCAAAACTATTTCTGGTAAATTTTCTTTTGGATATTGTTTTGGTGATACAGCAGAAATTTCAAATTTAGGGTTTTTAACTATCATTATTAATTTCCTCTTTCATCTATATCTCTATCATCTTTTAGTTCTTCTTCTAAATATAATCCAATTATTTTATCAATATTATTCATTTTTGATGATAAATCTTGTATAAATTTTCTTGAATCTACACTTGATGGGTCATTTACAAATGGTGAAACACATTGTAATGATGATGTACAAAAATCCTGAAAACTAAAAAGATGTATATAATTTCTTAATAATTCTTGTGTATTGATTTTTTTTGTGGCTATATATTTTTGGGCTTGTGATAAAATATCTTGCAATAATCCTTGTGTTGGGATAGCGTTTTCTGCCATTACATATTTTATATATGTTTTTTGGAATTTTTTTGATACTGTATTATCTTCTGCAATATATTTTGAATTCATAACTATTGGTATGCATTTTTCAAAATTAAAATTATCAGCTTCTTCTTCAGTCTTGAATTCGGTTTGCATTAGTCTAATATAGTCTTTTGTTGTTGTGTACATGGCATTATCTATATGATCATCATTTTTTGTTATGAAATAAACTCCATTTTTTTCATAAATTGTTATATATTCTTCACCAGATTCTTCATCATAATGATGTTGGTATAAAAGAGCTAATGTGTCATTTCCAAGATCACGGTAAATTGTATTAGTACCATCAGGAAAAGAATATGTTTGTAAAATTTTGTTATCATAAGAAAATAAATTATAAATATTTGCATTTTCAGTATTTTCTTCATTTTTTTCTTCAGTTATTACACTATCTTCATTTAGTAAATAATTTTTTGGTATAATAATATCACTATATTTATTTTTCATATTTCAACATCCTTTATTTAATTTAATTTTTTTTAGTAATTCTTTCTAGTCCACCCATATATGGTCTAAGTACTTCTGGAACAATAATACTTCCATCTGGTTGATAATTATTTTCTACAATTGAAATAAGCATACGAGGTGGGGCAACAACAGTGTTGTTTAAAGTATGTGCAAAATAATTTCCATTTTCACCTTTAATTTTTATTCCAAGTCTTCTTGCTTGTGCATCTGTTAAATTTGAACAACTTCCAACTTCAAAATATTTCTTTTGGCGAGGTGACCATGCCTCTACGTCACATGATTTTGCTTTTAGGTCAGCTAAGTCTCCAGAACAACATTCTAATGTTCTAACAGGTATATTCATACTTCTGAAAAATTCAACTGTATATGACCACATTTTATCATACCATTTCCAACTGTCTTCTGGTTCACATACAACTATCATTTCTTGTTTTTCAAATTGATGTATTCTATAAACTCCGGCGTTCTTCAATTCCGTGAGCACCTTTTTCTTTTCTAAAACAAGGTGAGTAAGAAGTCATTGTATAAGGCATTTCATCTTTTCTTAAAACTTGGTCTTTAAATTTACCAATCATAGAATGTTCAGAAGTTCCAATTAAATATAAATCTTCACCTTCAATTTTATACATCATAGCATCCATTTCTTCGAAGCTCATAACACCAGTAACGACATTTGACCTAATCATATAAGGGGGAATGCAATAAGTAAAGCCTTTATTAATCATAAAATCTCTAGCATATGTAAGAACAGCAGAATGTAGTCTTGCAATATCACCTTGTAAATAATAAAAACCATTTCCAGCAACTCGTCTTGCACTATCTAAATCTAATCCACCTAATGATTCCATTATTTCACCATGATATGGAATATCATAATTTGGAACTGTAGGCTCACCAAATTTTTCAATCTCCACATTTTCACTATCATCTTTACCAATTGGAACAGAGTCATGAATAATATTTGGTATTTTCATCATTCTTGATTTTATTTCATCTGAATATTCATTTTCTAATTTTTCATTTTCTTCCAACTTAGCATTAATCTCATTTACTTTTGACTTTACTTTTTCAGCTTCATTTTTATTTCCGGCTTTCATAAATTCGCCAATTTGGTTGCTAAGTTTTTTTCTTTCAGATCTTAAATTATCACCATTTAATTTTGCTTGTCTATTTTTTGTGTCTAATTCAAGAACCTCATCAACTAAAACTATTTTTTTATCTTGAAATTTTTTCTTTATATTTTCTTTAACTAATTCTGGATTTTCTCTTAAAAATTTAATATCTATCATATTTATTCTCCTTTTGTCCATTTGGTGACAGGTCCCTTTTGGACATTTTGTCCATTTGGTGACAGGTCCTTTTTGGACATATCTTTATCTAATTCATTTACTAATTCAAATCTATGTGTTTGACCTGTGATGTTATCTGGTCTTTCAGGGATTTCTTCTAAAAACATTTTTTCTGGTCTTACCCAAATTGAACGACCATCTTCTCTGTTGTATAAAGGTTTATAAACTACCATTTTTTCTTGTGTTTCCGAGTCATAAGCTATATTATCTACAAAATAATAATTTCCTTTAAAATGTCTATATACTTTTCCTATTTTTACATCTCCCATATTTGCATCTCCTTTCTTAGACTATTTTAAAAATGTAAACTAATTTGCAATATTATATAATATTTTTTGTAAATTAGCAAGAAAATTAAGCAAAATACTTGACAAATTACTAAATAATATAATATAATATTAAGTGTTACAAGAAGAAGTAAAAGCTTCTCACCTTATCTAATAAAGGAAAAAGGTTTTTAATTAAATAAAAATTAGTAATTAATTATTACTTATTATTTATTTGAATTTGGCTTGTAACAAAAGTCAATTTTTTTTTTTTGGAGGTGTTTTTTATAAAACAGGAATTACCAATCAACAGACAAATAAGGGCAAAAGAAGTTCAATTAATTGGAGAAAATGGAGAAAAATTAGGTATTATTTCTTTAGAAAAAGCATTAGAAAAAGCTGAAGAGTATAATTTAGATTTAGTATTAGTAGCTCCAAATGCTAATCCAGTTGTTTGCAAAATAATGAATTATGGAAAATATAAATTTGAGCAAGCAAAAAAGGAAAAAGAAGCTAAGAAAAAGCAAAAAGTTTTAGAAGTTAAAGAAATAAGAGTAACTCCAAATATTGAAGAACACGACTTTGCTTTTAAAGCTAAAAATGCAAGAAAATTTTTAGAAAGTGGAAGTAAAGTAAAAATTACTGTAAGATTTAGGGGAAGAGAAGTAAATAATTCAAAAGCTGGAGAATTAGTTTTAAACAAATTTATTGAAAATCTAGAAGATATATCAAATGTTGAGAAAAAACCTAAATTAGAAGGTAGAAATATGTTTACAATTTTAGCTAAAAAATAAGGAGGGAAATATTATGCCAAAATTAAAAACAAATAAAGCTGCTAAAAAAAGATATTCATTAACAGCTACAGGAAAAGTTAAAAGAACAAAATCTAACAGAAGACATTTATTAGCAAACAAAACAAGTAGACAAAAAAAATCAGGAAAAATTCAAAATGCTTATGCAGATAAAACATGTGAAAACACAATAAAAAAATTATTACCATATGGTAACTAAAATGTAGAATAAGAATTAAGGAAGGTGAGATAAATGGCAAGAGTAAAAACAGCAAGAACAACAAGAGCAAGACATAAAAAAATACTAAAACAAGCAAAAGGATATTATGGAGCAAAAAGTTATAGATTTAGAACTGCAAATCAAGCAGTTATGAAATCTTTAGCATATAGCTATGTTGGAAGAAAAGATAAAAAAAGTAATTTTAGAAAATTATGGATAGCTAGAATAAATGCAGCAGCTAGAATGAATGGAACAACATATAGTAAAATGATAGCTGGATTAAAAAAGGCAAATGTTACAATTAATAGAAAAATGTTAGCAGAAATAGCTGTATCTGATCCAAAAGCATTTACTGAAATAGCTGAAATATCAAAGAGGGATTAGGGGACGTTCTTTCCTTCCCTCTTTTAGGGATTCAGGGACACTCCTTGATTATTTGGCACTACTCCTCTGGGGAGGTAGTGTCATTATTTTTTTATTTAATCGTTCATTTTGTTCAAAAAGAACTTGTAAATTATTAGAATACGCCTCTTTCAGGTTCAAAATGTA
>CAMNPT010000058.1 GCA_946548575.1 uncultured Clostridium sp.
AAATAATTTAATTTTTAAATTTTATATTTGATATTTATAAAAACTTAAATAATTATTTTAATCAAAAAAATATAAATTAAAAAATTAAAATTAATTTAATTATACTCTGATTTTATTTTTTAAAATTTTGTAGGTAAATGTGAAAATTATATATGAAAGTAATCTATAAAAAATTGTAATAAAAATTACTTTTTATTGCTGATAATTTATTGGGCATTAAAGAGGTTGAAAGAACAAATGAAATATATAAAAACATAAAAAACAAAAGAAGAAAAAGTTTACATATAACCCAAAATCGATATAAGTTTTATATAATAAAAAAATAATTTTTAGAAAACTTTTTGTGAATTTAAAAAATTATTTCAGATAAAAGTATATAAAAATTATATTATAAATTTTATAGAAAAAAATTAAATAATAAAAATAAAATAAAAAATAATATTAAATAATTTTAAATTTAAAATATTATAAAATAGTAAAAATTAAAATTATAATTATAAAAAGGAGGATAGTAAATAATGGACATTGATTTTTTAGAAAAAAATAATAATATTGAACAAAACAATTATTTAATAAATGAAGTTGAACAAAACAATTTTTTAGATACTACTTTAGGTAAAGCAATAAATACTGCTATAGATATAGGATTAAAGGCTGTTTTACCTGATTTTGTAGATGAACAAATAATAAATATTAAAGATAATTTAATTAATTATGGTTTAAAAGAAGGAATATCAAAAACAATAGAAGATAGTATAGATTTAGGAAAAAGTACTATTGGTATTATAACAGGCAATTTTGAAAGTGTACAACAAATGCAAAATGCTGTAAGAGCGGGTGGATTAATTGATGGTGTATCATCATTATTAGATGAAATTGTTGATAAGGTTAATCAAGCAGGATATATTAATAATAAAGTAGCAAAGACAATTAAACAAGGTAAAAATGTAATTATTAATAGTGTAGAGAACAATATAAAAAAGACATTTAAAGATCAATATCAAGCAATTAATTATATAGAAAAATATATTAATAGTTGGAAAAATTATTTTGAAAATAAAAATTTTGAGGGAATGGAAAAGGAATATATTAAATTGGAAAAACAATTAAAAAATATTGCACCTATTGAAAAAATAATAAATGAAGCTAAAACTATAGAAATGTTACATAATATAATAAAAAATAATGAAAAAGATTTCAATTTAAGTATTGAACAATTAGAGTTAGTTAATAAATTAAAATAAGATTAAAAATAAATAAAAAAAATTGAAAGAAAGTGGTAAAATAATAATATTTTAAATAAAATTTAGGACAATTTGCTTGCATAATTTTATCTATTTTAGTATAATACAAATGTACGAAAAAAATCAATAAAAAACAATGGGAGATGGTAAATCCCTAAAGAAAGGACGAATTAAAATGGAAGAAAGAAATGACGGAAAAATTATAGAAAGAGATATCGAAAAAGAGATGAGAACAGCCTATATCGATTATGCAATGAGTGTTATTGTTTCACGTGCACTTCCAGATGTAAGAGATGGATTGAAACCTGTACATAGAAGAATATTATATGCAATGCACGAAGATGGGATAACATCTGATAAACCATACAGAAAATGTGCAAATACAGTTGGTTCTGTTTTAGGTAGATATCATCCACATGGAGATAGTTCTGTTTATGATGCAATGGTTAGAATGGCCCAGGATTTCTCTATGAGATATATGTTAATTGATGGACATGGAAATTTTGGTTCCGTAGATGGTGATGGAGCTGCAGCTATGAGGTATACAGAAGCGAGAATGGCTAAAATTTCTAATTATATGTTATCAGATATTGAAAAAAATACTGTAAATTTTATGCCAAATTATGATGATAGATTACAAGAACCTACGGTTTTACCTGCAAGAATACCTGCCCTTTTAATAAATGGTTCATCAGGTATAGCAGTTGGAATGGCAACAAATATACCACCACATAATCTGACAGAAGTAATAGATGGAATTATCAAAATTATTGATGAAGACGAAGTAACTGATGAAGATTTAATGGAAATAATAAAAGGTCCAGATTTTCCAACTGAGGGGATAATTTTAGGATTAGAAGGAATCAAACAAGCATATAAAACTGGTAGAGGAAAAATAACATTAAGAGCTGAAACAAATATAGAAGAAATGAGTGGAAATAGACAAAGGATTATTGTTTCATCATTACCATATCAAGTTAATAAAGCAAATTTAATAAAAACAATATCAGATTTATCTAAAGACAAAAAAGTAGAGGGAATTTCAGAATGCAGAGATGAATCAGATAGAAAAGATAAAGTAAGAGTTGTTATAGAACTAAAAAGAGATGCTAATGCACAAGTTGTTTTAAATCAGTTATTTAAACATACCCAAATGCAAACAACATTTGGTATTATAATGCTTGCATTAGTAAATGGGGAACCAAAAATATTAACTTTAAGACAATGTTTAGATTGTTATATAGATCATAGAAAAGATGTTATTTTAAGAAGAACACAATTTGATTTAGATAAGGCTTTAGCAAGAGCACATATATTAGAAGGTTTAAAAATTGCATTAGATTATATTGATGAAGTAATTGCAATAATTAGAGCATCATATGATGATCCAAAAGAAAGATTAATGGAACGTTTTGGACTTTCTGATATTCAAGCACAAGCTATATTAGATATGAGGTTAAGAACATTATCAGGTTTACAACGTGAAAAAATAGAAGAAGAATATAAACAATTAATGGAATTAATAGAACATTTAAGAGCAATTTTAGCTAGTGAAAAATTAGTTTTTGATATTATAAAGGAAGAATTATTAGAAATAAAAGAAAAATTTGGAGATGATAGAAAAACTAAAATAGTAGCAGCTGAAGGAGAAATAGATTTTGAAGATTTAATAAAAGAAGAACAATGTGTAGTTGCATTAACTCATTTTGGTTATATAAAAAGAATGCCAATAGATACATATAGGAGTCAAAGAAGAGGTGGAAAAGGAATAACAGGAATGGCAACAAGGGAAGAAGATTTTGTAAAACAAATTTTTACAACTTCAACACATGATATGATTTTATTCTTTACAAATAAAGGCAAGTTGTATAAATTAAGAGGTTATGAAATACCAGAAGCTGGAAGAACAGCTAGGGGAACAGCAATTGTAAATCTTCTTAGCTTAGATCCAGGAGAAAAAGTATCAGCTGTTATACCAATACAAAACTTTGCTGAAGGAAAATATTTGCTAATGGCAACAAAAAATGGTTTAATTAAGAAAACAGCATTGAAAGAATATGATACTACTAGAAAAACAGGACTACAAGGAATTACATTAAAAGACGAAGATGAGTTAATTGGTGTAAGATTAACAGATGGAGAAGATAATGTAGTGTTGGTTACTAAAAAAGGATTATGTATAACATTTGATGAAAAAGATGTTAGACCAATTGGTAGAGTTGCACAAGGTGTTATTGGAATGAGAATAGATGACGATGATGAAGTAATTGGTATGGAATCTGTAATTGCAGGAGGAAAAGCAACATTATTAGCAATAACTGAAAATGGATTTGGAAAAAGGACAGAACTTGATGAATATAGAGTGCAAAAAAGAGGAGGAAAAGGTGTTATAACATATAAAATCACACCTAAAACTGGAGAAATCGTTGGAGTTAGAATTGCAACTGAAGAAGATGATGTAATGTTAATTACAGATACAGGAACAATAATCAGATTAAGAGTGAAAGAAGTTAGTATTTTAGGAAGATCAACTCAAGGTGTAACATTAATGAGAACAAATGATGGTGGAAAAGTTGTAAGTATAGAAACTATTTCACCAGAAGAAATTGAAGGGGATTAAGGGACGTTCTTTCCCTCCCTCTTTTAGGGACATAGGGACACTCCTTAGCTTTTGGCTAGGGTTTGTGTCCTTATTTTTTTCTTTATGATTGATTAGAGTGAAAAATAGAAATTATTAA
>CAMNPT010000059.1 GCA_946548575.1 uncultured Clostridium sp.
ATAAAAAATAATGGAACACTACCCTGGCAAATACCAAGGAGTGTCCCTTAATCCCCAAAAGAGGGAAAGAAAGAACGTCCCTCAATCCCTCCTGATGACAACTTTATTTTCTTTTAAAGATTCTTGAACATTTATTACCCTTTGATTTTCAGAGCCTTTCCATTTTAGGGTTGGATTTCTTTTTTCATCTACATATTGACCATCTACCAAAACATCTAAATACTTTACTACTTCTTTATCTTTTAGGTATTCATCAAATTTAAATCCTGACCAAGCCCATAGGCTTTTGTTTGGATATTTTTCTTTAAATGCTTTAGCTAGTTTTGTTGTTCCTTCAATATTACTTGGATGCATTGGCTCACCTCCTAATATTGATAAGCCTTCTATATTTTCATTATCACATAATTTTAAAACGTCTTCTATTGTTTCAGCAGTAAATTCTTGTCCTCCTTGAAAGTCATGTGTTTCTTTGTTGAAACAATTTTTACAATTAAATGAACATCCTTGCATAAATATTGAAACACGTATTCCTGGTCCATTTGCAATATCCATTTTTCTAATTTTATTGTACCTCATAAGCTCCGCACCTTCTCTTTTTTATAGTCTTTGTTGTCTATATGTAATACTCTTTCTTTTATTTCTTGTGTTCTTCCTTTGTTCCAGAAATTACTTCCAATATATCCACATGTTCTTCTTGCTACATTTAATGTGTCATGATTTCTATTTCCACAATTTGGGCAGTACCATTCTAGGTCTTCGTCTATTTGTATTTCTCCATCAAATCCACATTCTTGACAATAATCTGATTTTGTATTTAACTCTGCATACATAATGTTATTATATATAAATTCTATTACTTGTAATACTGCATCTAAATTATTTTGTAGATTTGGTGTTTCTATATATGAAATTGCTCCTCCTGGGCTTAATTCTTGGAATTCACTTTCTAATTTTAATTTTGAAAATGCATCTATTTCTTCAAATACAGGTACATGATAAGAATTTGTTATATATTTTCTATCTGTTACACCTTCTACTGTTCCAAATCTTTTCTTTAAACATCTTGCAAACTTATATGTTGTAGATTCTATTGGTGTACCATATACTGAATAATCAATATCTTCTTCTGCTTTCCAAGTTTTGCATTTTTCGTTTAATTTTTTCATTATCTTTAGGCCAAATTCTTTACCTTCTCCGTTATCTGTATGGCTATGTCCAGTCATATATTTAACACATTCATATAATCCTGCATATCCTAAAGATATTGTAGAATAACCATGATGTAATAATTCACTTAATGATTCTCCTTTATCTAATCTTGCTAGTGCTCCATGTTGCCATAAAATTGGTGCAACATCTGATGTTGCTTTACTTAATCTTTCATGTCTTAATTGTAAAGCTCTGTGGCATAAATCTAGTCTTTCTTCTAGTATTTTCCAGAATTTGTCCATGTCTTTTTTAGATGATAATGCAACATCTGGTAAGTTTATTGTTACAACACCTTGATTAAATCTACCATAATATTTTCCCTTTCCTTCTACATAGTTTTTAGCTTTTGCTATGTTTCCAAGGCTAATTGATCTATCTGGTGTTAAGAATGAACGACATCCCATACATGGATAACAATCTCCTTCTCCATATTCGTTTTTCTTTAATTTTTTCATTACTTTTTCAGATATATAATCTGGAACCATCCTTTTAGCTGTACATTTTGCTGCAAGTTCTGTTAAATACCAATATTTGCTTTCTTTGTGAATATTATCTTCTTCTAGTACATATAAAAGTTTTGGAAATGCTGGTGTTATATATACACCTTTTTCATTTTTAAATCCTAATATTCTTTGATTTAGAAATTCTTTTATAATCATTGCTAATTCTTCTTTGTATTCTTTTGTTTCACCTAAATACATAGCAACTGATAGGAAAGGTGCTTGTCCATTTGTGTTTGTCATAGAGTTAACTTGATAATTAAATGTTTGTACTCCTGCCTCAACTTCTTTTTTTGTATCTTGCATTGCAAATTCTTTACATTGTTCTTCTTTAAGTCCTCTTTTTTTATAATTTTTATAGTATGTATCATAACTTAATTTTACAAATGGTGCTAAATGGCTTAGAGTTACTGTTGCTCCTCCATAACTAGATGATGTTACTGCTAAAATTATTTGTGTTGCAATTGTTGCTGCTGTTAAAAATCTATGTGGTTTTTCTATCATTACTCCATTAATTATTGTTCCATTTTGTAGCATATCATCTAAATTTATTAATTCACAGTTATGAAGTGCATTTTGTGCAAAATAGTCTGCGTCATGGAAATGTATAATTCCTTCGTCATGTGCTTTTACTATATCTTCAGGTAATAAAAATCTTCTTGTTATATCTGTACTTGTTATTCCTGCTAAATAATCTCTTTGTGTTGTTACTACTTTTGCATTTTTGTTTGAGTTTTCACTATTCCAATATTCACTTTCTCCGTCAATAAGTTCTTTTATTGATTGGTCTGTTGTATTTGATTTTCTTACTAGTTCCCTTGTATATCTATATGTAATATATTTTTTTGCTAATTGATATTTACCAAATTCCATTAATTTTTCTTCTATTATATCTTGAATATCTTCAACTAATATTCTTCTTTTATTTAATTCTTCTATATATTTTATTATTTCTTCAATTTGCTCTTTAGAAGCTTTTTCTTTTCCTCTTACTTCATTATTTGCTTTGCCTATTGCAAGTCTTATTTTACTTGAATCATAGTCTACTATTGTTCCATCTCTTTTTACTATTTTCATTTTTCCTTCCCCTTTCTTTATGGTCTATTATATATTTATTTTTTATTAAAACTGTTGCAATTGCAACAAATTATTGGAACTTTGATTTTTTTATTTAGTTTTATATAATTTGAAGAAATATTACATTTTTGTTACAAAAATATTACAAACCTATAACAAGGTTTGTAATTTTTCTATTGCCCTCTTTCTGTGGCTTATACTATTTTTTTCATTATCAGAAAGCTCTGCAAATGTTTTTCCATCTTCTAATTCAAATATCGGATCATATCCAAATCCGTTATTTCCTCTTGGTTCTAATGCAATCTTTCCTTTAACTTCTCCTCTTGCAGAAATAAACTTTCCGTTTTCATAATATGTTACTACACAAACAAATTTCGCTTTTCTTTGTTCTCCTTTTAAATCTTTCATTTTTGATAAAATAGCCTTATTTCTATCTTCTTGTTTAGCATTTTCTCCTAAAAACCTTGCTGTATAGACTCCTGGCCAATCATTAAAAGCCTCAATACATAATCCACTATCATCTGCAATAGTTGGCATATTTGTAATTTTTGAAATTTCTTCTGCTTTTTTCTTAGAATTCCCTTCAAATGTATCTTTATCTTCATCTACATCAACATCCAAATTTAAATCTTTTAAACTTAATAATTCTACATCTTTTAAGATTTCTTTAATTTCCTTTAGTTTTCCTTGATTTTTTGTTGCTACAACTATTTTTTTCATAATATATCACC
>CAMNPT010000060.1 GCA_946548575.1 uncultured Clostridium sp.
CCAACTCATTCTTTTTCACCACCTTTTCTATCATCGTTTATCTCCTTGTTGCTAAATAAAAAATACCATTTATTCATTCCAAATAAACGGTATTCAATGATAGAAAAAAATGGCGAAATTTGTCGAAATTTGATAAAACATAAAAAAACCTAGTATTAAAAAATACTAAGTTTTAAATCATTAAATTTTCTTCTTTATCTTATCTACATAATAATAAATAAATTCCATAGGAGTTGGTATTCCTGTATCATAATTCACTCTAGCTGTATAGTAAGCTTCCAAATCCTCAACAGCTGAAACTCTCCATGCATGTATAATTGCATTTTGTATTCCATTAGTTATTGTATTTCCTGATTTTTTATAAACCTTTGCTAAATGTTGAATTACATTTACATTCTCACCTTCATTTTGTATTAAATATAAAATCGCATCATGTGTATATTGTCTTCCTTTTAGTTTTGCAGTTATACCTATTAAATCTAATTCTTCATAAATATATTCTGATATTTTATTTTCTTTTTCTTGTAATTCTTCTTTTAATATATCAACTGTCTTATCTGGTTTTATTTCTCTCAAACTAATTAGTTGATTAATTACTTTATTATATGAATAACCTGGATGGCCTTTATACATTATAATTTCTACACCTTTTCTATGTAAAATATCATAAGTTCTTTTTGAGCTAATATGAGTTGTTACTATAATAATCGGATTATAATTTGGATTTAATTTTTTAACCTTATCTAGAAAATCTAGAGAATCACTATTTCCAGAAGTGCTGTTATTTAGTTCTAAATCTAAAATAATTCCTTCAGGTTTATTTATTCTCACTAATTTTAATCCTTCTATATCAGAATCTGTCATTCCAATCATTTCTACATCTTTTCTCTTTTTTACACATTCAATAAAATTATTACATTCATCAACATCATCTTCAATTAATAATATTTTCATAGGCTTAATATCCATTTTATTCATCCTCCTATCTTTATACTCATAATATACCATAAATTCTTATAAAATACCACATTTCTGTCATATATTTTTCTATAAAAATGTCGAATTTTTGTAGTAAAATGAACAATAAATATAAGGAGTGATTCTTGTGGATACTAACGCTATTATAAACGAAAAAATTTTAGAAAAAGAAGAACAAATAAAAAGAGGAAAAAGAATTAAACAAATTAGAGAAGAAGAATTACATTTAAACAAAAGTCAGCTTGCACAAAAAATTGGTATTTCTAGTCAATTTTTAGGTTTAATTGAAGCTGGTAAAGGAAACTTAGTTTATAAAGCTTTACGAAAATTAAAAGATTTGAGTGGACATTCTACTGATTATATATTATATGGAATTGATGATGATGTTATAAAGGAAACCAGTGAAATTTTAAAAAATTATTCTGAATCTGAAATTTTACACACTTTTAATATTATTAAAGAACTAATAACAATGATAAGAGATAAATAATATGATATTTTAAGAGGCTTTAAGTTAGAATACCTAAAGCCTCTGTTTTATGAATTTTTTTCTAGCCATTTCTTCGCATAAGAGCATGTTGCTGTAACTTTCCCATTTTTATTTTTAATTTTATCTACTGCTTTTTCTACCAGCTTTCCTGCTACCCCCTGCCCTCTTAATGACTCATCAACAAAAGTATGATTAATATTAAATGTTCCTTTTTCTATTTCTTCAAATGTTATTTCTGCTATAATATTTCCATCTTCATCTTTAGAATATATTCTAAAATCTTCTTCAATAAAATTCATATTAAACCTCTTTCTTTTAAAATTTCCTCAAGAAATTCTTGAGTATTTCTATATGTTAGTATTTTCAAAGCATCTGAAAAACTTACCCATTTTACACTTTTAATTTCTTCTTCTTGTGGTTTAATTTCATTTGTTATTGGATTTGCTATAAAATATACAACTTCTTTGTCTCTTCCCTTATCTGTTACATATTCCATTGTGTATCTTTTATCATCAATTATTTTTGCATCCACATTTGTTTCTTCTTTTACTTCTCTAATAGCTGTTTCCTTTTCATTTTCATTTTTTTCAACATGTCCCTTTGGAAATCCCCAATGTCCTTGATTATGCTGTACTAATAAAACTTTTCCATCTTGAATAATAACACAACCACATGCTTTCTCTTTTTTGTTTGTAATATCCATATTTTTACCTCTTTCCTATATATTTTCCACAATTATATCACTTTTTGTGTATAATTTTTAAGTAATTATTTTTTTGTTAACTCAAAACTTTGCTCTAATAATTCAAAAAATAAATCTTTATCTATTTTTCTACTTACTATTATTGTATTCCAATGTTCTTTATTCATATGATATGCAGGTATTATATAATCATAGCTGTTTCGTAATAAATCAGAATAATTTGGATCAGTTTTTACATTAAAATATTCTTCTCCATTAACATTCATTATTATTCCAAACCATTTTCTACTTTTTTGATGTCTAAATACTGCAAAATCAGGAGTATCCTCCCATAAATATTCTGGTTCTATATTATATTTTTCTTTTATATATTTAAATATTTCTTTTCTATCCATTTTTACTCCATTTTTTATTCTTTATCTTCAATAAAATTTTTAATTATATTTATATATATAATTAAATAAGATATTGCTACTAAAAATCCTGCTAGTACATCACTTGTATAGTGAACTCCTAAATATATTCGACTTATGCCTATACTTATTATTAATATGGTTAATAATGTTACTAAACTAATTTTTAAATATTTGTTTTTGATTTTTTTGATTATTAAATATATTAAATATCCATAAAAAGACATGCTTACCATTGAATGTCCTGATGGTAGACTATATCCGCTTTCGTCTATAATTCGGTATTCTGTTGGTCTGGGTCTTTGTATAATTTGTTTTAGTGTAAAGTTTGTTAGTGCTGAACATCCTAGGTTTAAAAATATGCTTTTGCCAATTTTCTTATTTTTTATTATTAAAAATAGAACAATTGATAGTCCTATTAACCAAAATGTTCCACCTAATTTTGTAATTGTTTTTGCTATTGGGGTTACATTATTAGATATTAGATATGTTGATATTATTTTATATCCTTTTGTATCTGTTTCCACAATTTCTTCGTTTATTACGTCTTTTATTATAATTAAAAGACTTATTAGACTTGCGGATAATATTATCCATTTTGTGTTTTTTATTATGAATGTTTTTAGTTTTTTTATTTTTTCTTTCATTTGCTTTCCTTTTTATTTTTTTGTGTTTTTATTATATCATATATTGTGCTTGGTGTAAATTTTTT
>CAMNPT010000061.1 GCA_946548575.1 uncultured Clostridium sp.
ACACTCTTTATTTCAATTACACCTTCATATATTTCTGGTATTTCAAATTCTAATAGTTTTCTAACAAATTCAGGATGACTTCTTGAAACAACTACATGTGGTGCTCCTTTTGCACCTTTTTCTACATCTAATACATATCCCTTAATTTTATCATTTACTTTATAATGTTCTGTTGGTATTTGTTCTTTTGTTGGCATAACTCCTTCAAGCTTACCTAAATCCATAACTACTAAGTTATAATCAACCTTTTGGATTAAACCAGATACTATTTCTCCTCTTCTGTCATTAAATTCATTATATGTCATTTCTCTTTCTAATTCTCTTAATTTTTGAATAATAACTTGTTTTGCTGTTTGTGCTGCAATTCTTCCAAAATTTCTAGGTACTATTTCTACTTCAACTACATCTCCAGCTTTTAATTGTTTATTTATTTTTTGAGCTTCTTTTTCATTTATTTGTGTATCTGGATTAACTACTCTTTTCATAACATCTTTTATTGAATATATATGTGTTGCTCCTGTTTTTGGATCCATTACAACTTTTACATTTTCTAATGAATCAAAATTTCTTTTATAAGCAGTTACTAATGCTGTTTCTATAGATTCTAGTAAATATTCTTTTTTTATACCTTTCTCTTTTTCTAAATCCTCCAAAGCTAAAATTAATTCTTTGTTATCTATTGCTGGCTCTTTCATTTTTTTATATTCCTCCTTTTACCAATTATAAACTAGTTTTATTTGTGCAATATTTTTTCTTTCTATTTCAATTTCATTTTCTAATTGTATTACATTTTCATTGTATTTTTTTAGTATTCCTTGATATTCTTTTTTTCCATTTTCATCTTTTTTAAATAATTTGATATTAATTTCTTTTCCAATATTTTGTTTTAAATGCTTGTCTTTTCTTAATACTCTTTCTATACCTGGTGAAGATACTTCTAAAAAATATTGTTCTTTTATGTAATCTGCTTGGTCTAAAATATCATTAATTACATTATTAACTTTTTCACAGTCTACTAAATCAATTCCTTTTGGATTATCAATAAAAATTCTTAAAAAATAGTTTTTTCCTTCTTTACTATATTCTACATCATATAGTTCATAACCTATTTCTTCTACTTTAGTTTTAATGAGGTTCTCTACTTTTTCTTCTATATTTGCCAATTTATTTCCTCCTTTTAATATAGATATCCATTAATTAAGAGTGGGATTTGTTCCCACTCTTCTAGTATATTTTTTAGTTTACATTATTATTATACCCAATTATTGACATAAATGCAAGTATTTTTTGAAAATTTTATCCAAATAATCCACGTTTTTTTATTGGTGGTTGTTCATTCATTGTTTTTGCAAGTTGCATAAGCAAATCTCTTTGTTCTTTTGAAAGTCTTTTTGGTGTTTGAACTGTTACTGTAAAGATAAAATCTCCACTAATATTTGAATTAATAGATTTAAATCCTTTATTTTTTATAGTGAATTTTGTTCCTGTTTGTGTTCCTTCTGAAATTTTATATTTCTCTTTACTTCCATCAACCATTGGTATTTCTAGTTCTGCTCCTAATGTTGCTTGTGTTATTGTTATTGGTACTTCACATAACACATTGTTTCCTTTTCTTGTATAAATATTATGTCTTTTTATTTTTACTGTAATATATAAATCTCCTTTTTGTCCACCTTTTTCACCTGCTTCTCCTTCTCCTCTTAATACTACAGTTTGATTATCATCTATCCCTGCTGGAATTTTAACTTTAATTTTAGGTTGTTTTCTTACTTTACCTTTTCCATGACAAGTTTCACATGGCTCACTTATTATTTCACCAGTTCCATGACAAGCTGTACATGTTCTCGTTGTTTGCATTTGTCCTAAAATAGTGTTTTGCACTGCTGTTACTTGACCAGTTCCTTTACATGTAGGACATTTTATAGGTGATGTTCCAGGCTTTGCACCAGTTCCATGACAATGTGTACATTGTTCATCTCTATTTATAATTATTTCTTTTTCTACTCCAGAAAAAGCTTGTTCAAATGTAACTTCTAAACGTACATTTAAATCTGCACCTTTTCTAGGGCCCTGACGCCTATTTGATGAACCTCTTCCTCCAAAACCACCACCAAAAATTGATGAAAATATATCTCCTAAGTCTCCAAAGTCACCAAATCCATCAAATCCTGAACTACTATATGAATAATATCCACCTTGGCCAAATGGTCCACCGGCTCCTCCACCAAAGCCTTGTGGTCCATTATGTCCAAATTGATCATACATTCTTCTTTTTTGTGGGTCTGATAAATTTTCATAAGCTTCATTTATTTCTTTAAATTTAGCTTCTGCTTCTTTTTTATTATCTGGATTTGCATCTGGATGATATTTTTTTGCAAGTTTTCTATATGCCTTTTTTAATTCATCATCTGTCGCATTTTTATTTACTCCAAGCACCTCATAATAATCTCTTTTTGTGGCCATTTATTGCCCCTCCTAGTTTACCTTTCATCTAACTATTTATTTGAAATTCTTGAATCAATCTTAAAAAACTATTGATTATTGTCATCTTCAACTTTATAATCAGCATCATATACATTTCCATTTTCATCTGTTTTTGGTCCTTCACCTTCAGCTCCTGTAGTCTCGTTTTGATTTGTACCTGCTGCACCATTTGGATTTGCATTTTTATATAATTGTTCACTCATTTCATAAAATACTTTTGTTAATTTTTCTGTTGCTTCTTTTATTTTTTCAGTATCATTTGTTTCTAATACTTTTTTAGTATTTTCAATTTCTGTTTCAATTTTTGCTTTTTCTTCGCTACTGATTTTATCTCCTAAATCATTTAATGTTTTTTCACTATTATATATTAGGCTTTCAGCATTATTTTTAACTTCAATTTCTTCTTTCTTCTTTTTGTCTTCTGCAGCATGTGCTTCTGCATCTTTTACTGCTTTATCAATATCTTCATCTGTTAAGTTTGTACTAGCTGTAATTGATACATTTTGACTATTTCCTGTTGCCATATCTTTTGCAGATACATGTACAATTCCGTTAGCATCTATATCAAATGTTACTTCTATTTGTGGTACTCCTCTTGGTGCTGCAGGAATTCCTGTTAATTGGAATCTTCCAAGTGTTTTGTTATATGCTGCCATTTCTCTTTCACCTTGAAGAACATGTACTTCAACTGATGTTTGACCATCTGCTGCTGTTGAGAATATTTGTGATTTTTTAGTTGGTATTGTTGTATTTCTTTCAATTAATTTTGTAAATAC
>CAMNPT010000062.1 GCA_946548575.1 uncultured Clostridium sp.
ATATGCGCGTAATATTAGTAATCTTGCGTACAAGTAGGATAAAGAAAAATAGTAATTTATTGTTGAGATTGGAGAAAAAGAATGAAAAATACTAATAATGAAAATTTGAAAAATATAGAGAGTTTAATTATAAAAGACAGTAAATTAAATTTAGAGAAACTTTTAAAAAAATATGATACATCATTAGAAGGAATAAGTATAATCAATGAAGAAGAAAAAATAGAGAAATATGGTAAAAATATAATAGATATAAAAGAAAACAATACAATTTGGCATAAATTAAAAGAAGCATTTATAAATCCATTTAATATTGTTTTAATAATTGTTGCTATTATTACTTTTATAACTGATGTAGTTATAGCGACTCAAAAAGATTATGCAACTTTTATTTTAATTATTAGTACAGTTATAATTTCTGCGATTATTTCTTTTAATGAACAAACAAAATCTGATAATGCAGCCAAAAAATTAAAAAAGATGATTAGCAATAAGATGGATGTTATAAGAGATGGTAACCAAGTAACAATTGATATAGAAAATGTTGTACCAGGAGATATTGTAAAATTATCATCAGGCGATATGATTCCAGGAGATGTTAGGTTTATTGAAACAAAAGACTTATTTATAGATCAAGCATCACTAACAGGTGAATCAAATCCAGTAGAAAAATTTTCTGAATTAAAAAAATTTGATACAATAACAGATATTTCAAATATTGGATTTATGGGAACAAATATAGTTAGTGGAAGTAGTAAAGCGGTAGTATTAACAACTGGAAATAATACTTATTTTGGAAGTATGGCAAAATCTCTTTATAGTGTAGCAGAGAAAAATACTTTTGAAAAAGGAATTGACGATATAACTAAAATATTAATAAAATTTATGTTTATATTAGTACCAATAGTTTTAATAGTAAACTGTTTTTCAGTAGGAGATATATGGTCTTCATTAATTTTTGCAATAACTATTGCGGTTGGATTAACTCCTGAAATGCTACCAGTAATAACAACTTCGACTTTAGCAAAAGGTGCAGTAGAAATGTCTAAAAAGAAAACAATTGTAAAAAGATTAAGTAGCATTCAAACATTTGGACAGATGAATATTTTATGTACAGATAAAACAGGAACTTTAACAGAAGATAAGGTTATCTTAGAAAAATACATGGATGCTTCTGGTAAGGAAAGCTTAAGAATTTTAAAACATGCTTTTTTAAATAGTTATTTTCAAACTGGACTTAAGAACTTAATAGATGTTGCAATTATTTCAAGAGCTGAAAAAGAAAACATGAATTTATTAAAAGAACAATATATAAGAGAAGATGAGATACCTTTTGATTTTTCAAGAAGAAGAATGAGTGTAGTTTTAAAAGATAAAAATGGAAAGAGACAGTTAATTACAAAAGGTGCTGTAGATGAAGTGCTTTCTATTTGTTCCTATATTGATTTTGATGGAAAAGCAATAGAATTAACAGATGACTTAAGACGACAAGCATATCGAGTATATGAAGGAAATAACAATGATGGTATTAGGATATTAGCTGTTGCTCAAAAAAATGAAATACATGATGTTAATACATTTGGTGTGCAAGATGAGAGTAATATGGTTTTAATAGGTTTTGTTGGATTTTTAGATCCACCAAAAGAATCTGCAAAGAGTGCAATAAAAGCTTTGAAAAAATATGGAGTTGATACAGTAGTATTAACAGGAGATAGCGAAGGTGTTGCAATTAAGGTATGTCAAAAAGTTGGAATTGATACTAAAAATAGTATTTCAGGAAAAGATATAGATAGTTTTACGGATGAAGAATTAAAGGAAAAAGTAAAAAAATGCCACTTATACTCAAAATTATCGCCATTGCAAAAACAACGAGTTGTTAGGATACTACAAGAAAATGGTAATACAGTTGGATATATGGGAGATGGAATTAATGATAGCCCACCACTAAAACAAGCAGATGTTGGAATTTCAGTAGATACGGCAGTAGATATAGCAAAGGAAACCGCTGATATTTTATTACTTGAAAAAGATTTAAATGTTTTGGAAGAAGGAGTTATTAATGGGAGAAAGACATTTACTAATCTTCTAAAATATATAAAAATGGCAACAAGTGGAAATTTTGGAAATATGATTTCTGTAATAATAGCTAGTATATTTTTACCTTTTTTACCAATGCTTCCAATTCATATATTAATTCAAAATTTGTTAAATGATTTTGCTCAAATTGGTATGCCATTTGATAATGTAGATAATGAATATGTTCAGAAACCTAAAACATGGAATACAAGTGGAATAAAAATATTTATGTTTAATTTTGGATTAATTAGTACAGTATTAGATGTATTATGTTTTCTGATTTTATGGTATGTTTTTAGATACAACACAGCTGAGCAAGCTGTTATGTTCCAAAGTGGTTGGTTTGTATTTGGAATATTATCACAAACATTAATTATTCATTTGATTAGAACCAATAAAGTGCCTTTTATCCAAAGCAAATCATCTAAACAACTTTTGATTTCGACTTTTGCAGTAGTATTTATAA
This sequence comes from uncultured Clostridium sp., assembly GCA_946548575.1. Lineage (GTDB taxonomy): Bacteria > Bacillota > Clostridia > TANB77 > CAG-508 > CAG-269. The sequence continues at coordinate 2,540 of CAMNPT010000062.1, forward strand.
CATTAGTAATTTCTTTTACTAACATTTCTATTATATTTGACCTAAGTAAATTACCATATTTGTATTTACTATGGATTATGGCTTTGATGATTATATATGCTTTATTTATTCAAATATATAAAAAAATTTATATAAAAAATAATAAGGAATGGCTATAAAAAATAATAAGGTGAACAATAAATTACAATAAATGTGTGAGATTAATAGTAATTTGTCATTTAGCAAGATGTTCGTAACATAAGTAATTTTCTGAACGA
>CAMNPT010000063.1 GCA_946548575.1 uncultured Clostridium sp.
TATGTAAAAAATTCATAATTTTTATAATATTTTCAACATGTCTTAAAATATTATATCAATTTTATTCTTCTATTTATTCTACAAATTCACTAACATTAGCATTACATATAATTTGAACAGCATCTATTTTTGAACGTTCTACATTATTTGTAATATCAGCCCATTGTTCTTCTGTTCCGCCATAATATATTTTTTCTACATCATTAAAATAATCATAAAAGCCGTATGATTCATCTTCTTTTTCAAGTGTAGAAGGAATATATACATATTTAACTCCACAACTATTAAATGTATTATTTGCCATTGATATTAATCCTTCTGGTAAAATAACGCTATATACATTTTTCAAAGCAAAAACACCTTCTGTAAATTCTACAACATTATATTCTGCTCCATCTATTGTATATGTACTACTAATTTTTACTTTCTTGGATTTTCCTTTATATTCTTTTATATAAATATTATTTCCATCTATGTAATAATCAAAATCTTCTATTGATGTATAATCTTTTGCCCATATAGAATTATCAAATGGATTACTTATATTTATATCATAACCAACCGTATGTAATCCAAAAAATATAGTTCCTACCATTAATATTGTAGTTATCACTATCAAACATTTTGACATAAACAACCCTTTTGTCTCTCCATTATTCTTTAGAGTAATATAGTAAATTATTGATACAATAAATAAAGCTATTGATCCACCTATTATCATTATTATTCCTATAATCATTCCTATTGCTTCAATAATTCCTATTAACATTATTATTCCCATTAATCCCCAGAAGAATGCTCCAGCTCGTTTAAACATATCTCACATCTCCCTATTATTTTTTAAAAATTTTAAATTATTTTCTAATTCAATTATTAAAGATTTGTCTTTGCCTATTTTTTTGTATCCTTTAAATACTCATCTACCAATTCATCAATAACCTGTGCAAGTGATAAAATTCTTTTATCTTTCATCGATTTATCCATTCTCACCTGTTCTAATTTATCTTTGGTTTCTTTCCACATTCTAACAGTTATAAAACTTTTCATGCTTATACCCCCTCTTGCAATATTTTTACATATTTGTCAAGAGCCTTTTGCATTACCTCAATTGGAGAAAAATTCTCAGGTGTCAATAAGTTTTCAAGCAATACAGGAGAAAAACCAGAAATCAATACTACATCATTATCAAATTTTGTAGCTGGCATTCCGTTTATGTTGCAAGCAACATTCCAAAAAATTATTTTTGGCATATCATAGCCTTTTTCTTTGAATGCTTTTTTCCATCCATCAAAATTAGTTCCTGTTGGAGAATATACTCCTCTGTCAAATTCCATATCAGAAATAATAATAATATGGCTAGGCATTTCTTCTTTTCCTATATTGTTTTCATCTGCAGTATTTAATAACAAACTAAATGCTCCATCAACATTTGTATTAGCAATTTCACATCCCATGCTATTAATTTTATCTATTATTGAATTTCCTGTAATTTCTCGTATTTTTGGTCTATCTGAAAATGTTATAAAATGATTTTTAAAAATTCCATTATTTCTTTCTGCAATATAAATAGCAAGTCCTATTGAATTTGCATAAGGAATACAGCCATATCCAGTCATTGATCCTGAAGTATCAGCCATAACCAATATATTTTTATTATATCCATTTAGAAAATCTTTTTGATTATTCCACATTACATCATAAAGTTGTTTATTATTTCCTGCTTTGCCAAAATAAATATCTCTTACTATTTCATAACAATATAAACCAGTTGTATTAATCTTCTTTTCGCCTGATGCAACTTGATTTAGATACTCTTGATATCTCTCTTCACAATTTCTATTAAATGCCTCTCTATATTTTAACATAGCTTTTGTAGGAATTGCTTCAAAGTTAATAGTTTCATACTCTTTTTTGCTTAAATTGTTTTCTATTAATCTTAATTTTTTTCTTATATCTGTTAAAGTTTTTCTATATTCTTTTTCTGTAATATTTAATTTTTTAATTAAAATTGTAGCCATTTCATTTCTTACATTGTGAGTTCTATGTGATGGCAACCATTTTGCTAATAAACTTGGTTTGTCTGCTTTTTTGTCTATCTCTATTTGATCTTTTATTAATTTTACAACTTCTTCATCTATTAAAGAATCTATTCCCTCTAGTATATAATCCCATCTTCCTAATTTAGATATTTTTGGCAACACTAATAAAGCCATTTCTTTTTCGTTTTGGCATAAATATCTAAACAAAGTTTTGAAAATTAATCTTTCTCCTTTACCTTCTCTTATATCTAATATATATAATAGATTAGCAAGAGCTAATGTTTGATCTTCATTTAATGCTTTTTTAAATTTATTAATCATTTCTTCACTGTCTTGATATCTAGCAATTCCAGAAAACAAATCTAAATTTGCATCATAAGTAGAAGCGAAGTATTCTCCACCTTTTGTATTTTCTATTGTATTCTTTCGTTTTAATGCATCTAAAAAGTTCATTTCTCTCACTTACCTTTCTTATAATATTAAAGAAGAAAGTGTAACTCTAATGAGCTACACATCTTCTTAGCACAAGCCACATTATATACTGGTGCCAATTGCATATGCAACT
>CAMNPT010000064.1 GCA_946548575.1 uncultured Clostridium sp.
CACATTAATGCTCCATCTAGATATGCTTTATCTATAACATTTTCTTCTCTATATTTCAAATACGATTTATAGGAATTACCATTTTCTTTTTTCCATCTATTTAAGTTTTGTGAAAGATTCCTTCCTCCAAATACATTTGAATTATGTAGTCTATATCCAAATAATGGTTCTTTAATATATGCTATTCCATTATTTTCATTTGCGATAAAGCTCGCTAACCAGTCATGTGCCATTACTTCTTCTTTAAATGGAAGCATTTTTTCTTTTATCTTGTTTGTAAATATTTGAGAACATCCTATACCTACACATCTTGAAATTGCCAATTTATTTTTTTTATTTACTAATGGTACATTTTTATATTTAAAATAATTATTCTTTATAATATCTCCATGTTCATCTATTTGTGTTGAATTACAATATACTAAATCAACATTTTCTTGTTGTAATTTTTTTAAACTTTCTTCAACCTTTGTTTCATACCAAATATCATCATGGTCTGCATACATAATAAATTTAGCATTTGATTGTTTTAACAAAAATTCAAAATTTTTTATATATCCAAGGTTTTCTTCTTGTATAAAAACTTTTATTCTTTCATCTTTTTGCTCATATTCTCTTAATATTTCCTTAATTTCTTTTTCAGTTGAATTATCATCACTAATTAATAAACAAATCTCTTTATAAGTTTGATTTAATATACTTTCTATTTGTTCTTTTAAGTATTTTATATTAGTGTTATATGTAGCCATTAATATATCTACTTTATTTTCCATTTTATTTTATTATATTCCTTTTTATTTTGCTTTTTTCATTTCGAATTATATCATATTGTATTTATATAGACAAGTTTTTTTACCTTTTTTGCATAAAAAAACAACCCCTTAGGGCTGTTTTTATGCTTCAACTGGATAAACACTAACTTGTTTTTTATCTTTACCTTTTCTTTCAAATTTAACAGTTCCATCTACTAATGCAAATAGTGTATCATCACTACCTTTTCCAACATTAGTTCCTGGATGTACTTTTGTTCCTCTTTGTCTTACTAGGATATTTCCTGCTAAAACAAATTGACCGTCAGCTCTTTTTACTCCAAGTCTTTTAGACTCGCTCTCTCTACCGTTATTACTACTACTTTGACCTTTCTTATGAGCCATTGAAATTCAACTCCTTTCGGTTTAGTTTTTTGTTTATGTTCTCTTTTTTAAACTTAATTTTATTTTGGTTCTTAAGCTTGTTCTTTTTTAGTTTCTTTTTTTGCTGATGCAGCTTCAGTTTTCTTAGCTACTGTTTTTGTTGTTTCAGCTTTTTTTGAACCTGTGTTAATTTTTGTAATTTCAACTTTTGTGTATGGTTGTCTATGTCCTTGTTTTCTTCTATAGTTCTTTTTAGGTTTCATTTTGAAAACAATGATTTTTTTACCTTTACCATGAGAAATTACTTTTCCTTCAACTTTTACACCTTTAACATAAGGATTTCCTACTTGTACTTTTCCTTCTTCAGATACTAGGATTACGTTATCAAATGTAACTTTTTTACCTTCCTCTGCATCTAATTTTTCAAAAAATACAACATCTCCTTCTGCTACTTTGTATTGCTTTCCACAGCTTTCGATTATTGCGTACATCTAAAATGCACCTCCCTTATTTGTATACTCGCTAATCCTTAAATAAAGGTAATTAAACTTAATTAATTTTTTTGAACCTTGACTAAGCGGATTACAGTTCCTTATTTTACCACATTTTTATTGTATTGTCAATTATTTTTTGCTATTTTATCATATCAATAGCATCTTTTGTCATTTTAGTTTTATCAAATTTATTAAATATAAATACTATGATTCCAACTATTAACATTATAGCAGCATACAAAATAATTCCCGTTTTCCAATCACCTGTAGCAAAATTTGTACCAACTAAAGTTGAAGTAATAACTGAAGGAAATCTTGCAATTGTTGTTAAAAAAACAAATCTTACAGGATTTATAGGTAATAATCCAGATATATAAACTAATAAATCTTTTGGCGTCCCTGGTATAAAAAATAACAAAATAATTATTAATTCTATCTTTTTTGAATTTTTAAAAACCTTACTTTTTCTTATTTTATCAATTTTTTCTTTATTATAAAATTCATATACAAATTTTCTTCCAAATTTTCTAACCAACAAAAAAACTGCTAATGAAATTATAAATTGTGAAACCATAATAAACACAGTTCCCCAAAATGCTCCATAACACATTCCTGCAAGTATTTCAATCGGTTCTCCTGGTATTATGAATAAAAATATTTGTGCAACTTGCAAGGAAAATAGCATTAAAAAACCATTTATCCCCATATTTTGCACTCTTTGCTTAAAAGCATTTTGTCCTTCTATTGTTGATAAATTTTTCATGACTGGAATTAAATATATTGTTAATCCAATACATAAACATATTACAATTATTGCAAACATTACTTTTAATATTTTTATTTTCTTTTTATGCTCCATTTATTTCTCCATTCTAATTTTAAAAGTAGGTTTTCACCTACTTTTAAATTATTATAACATAAAAGGTGTAAAAAAGTCTATACTTATATTGACTTTCCATTAACAT
>CAMNPT010000065.1 GCA_946548575.1 uncultured Clostridium sp.
ATTTTTTAATATATATACTTTTTACTATTTGTGCAATTACTCCATATATTACTACAAAACCAATTAAATATAAATAATATATAGCTGGTAATATTACGAAGTTAAATCCTGTTGTAAAGCTTAATACTATAGGTACAGTTATAGTTGCAACTATTGTTAAGAATGTTAATAGTAATAAAGTATTACTTGGTCTAGATTTTGTAATATGATTTGTTCTTATATAGAATATCATAAATGTTTCTGTAACAATACACTCAACAAACCATGCTGTTTGGAAATAAGCTTGTAAATTCATTGAATTATATTTTAATACAAACCAGAATACTAGGAATGCTACTATATCTGTAATTGATGAGATAACTCCAAATATAACCATAAATCTTCCTATTGATTTTATGTCCCACTTTTTTACTTTCCTTAAGAAACCTTCATCAACATTATCATATGGTATACCAATTTGTGATAATTCTACAATAAAATCTTGTATTAACATTTGAATTGGTAATAACGGTAAGAATGGTAAAAATATAGATGCAATTAAGATACTAAATACATCCCCAAAGTCTTGACTTAAAGCTAGTTTCATATATTTTAATATATTTCCATAAACAGTTCTACCTTCTATAACACCATTATGTATTACTTCTAAGTTTTGTTCTAAAAGAATTATATCACTTGATTCTTTGGCAATATCTGTTCCTCCATCTACACTTATTCCGACATCAGAACTTCTTAGTGCTGGAGCATCATTTACTCCATCACCCATATATCCTACTGAATGTCCATTTTTTCTTAGAATTGATACTACTCTTTCTTTTTGCATTGGATTCATTCTTGCAAATATATCTATTTCTTCTACTTTTTTACTTAGTTCATAATCATTTAATTCATCTATTTCTTTTCCAGTTAAAATTTTAGTTTCTATTCCAACAGCATTACATATATTTTTAGTTGCAAAAGCATTATCTCCAGTTAGTATTTTTATATCTACACCATATTCTTTTAATTTTTTAATAGTTTGTTCTGCTGATGGTTTTGGTGGATCCAAGAATGCAATTAAGCCAATTAATGTAAAATCCACTTCATCTTCTACATCATACTCATCTACACCAGTATATTCTGGTTTAACTGCTAGAGCAATTACTTGCATTCCATCTTTTGCCATTTCTTCGGCTTTTTTATTTACTTTTTCTGTTATTTCTTTTGTAATTGGAACCTCTTCTCCATTTACTCGTGCCATATCACATACTTTTACTACTTCTTCTAATGCTCCTTTGGCAATTACTCTAATTTTATCATGATGAGTTACAACTATTGATGATCTTTTTCTCATATAATCAAATGGAATTTCATCTATTTTTTTATAGTTAGATATATCTACATTATGACTTTTGGCATATTGAATTATAGCTTTATCTACTATGTTTTTATACCCCGTACCAAGAGAACTATTAACATATGCACATTTTAGTACATAATCATCATCTTCTCCATCAACATTAATATACTTTTGTAGTTCAATGTTGTTCTTTGTAAGAGTTCCTGTTTTATCAGTACATAACACATCCATAGAACCTAAATTTTGAATTGATTTAATACTTTTAACTAGAGTATTCTTTTTAGCTAATGCTTTACTTCCTTTAGTTAAGTTAACATTAACTATCATTGGTAACATACTAGGTGTAATACCTACAGCGACTGATAAAGCAAACAATATTGCTTGATTGATATTTCCTCTTATCATTCCATAAATTACAAATACTAATATACAAATTATCACCATACATTTAATAAGAAGCCCTGTAATATGATTCATACCTTTATCAAAAGTTGTTTCTTCTTTAACTACTTCTTTTTGTTTGTTCATATTACCTATAAATGTATCAAGTCCAGTTTTAATAACTACACCTTTTCCTTGACCACTTATAACATTACAACCCATTAAACATATATTATTTATATCTATAGGATCATTAGGTTTACTTTCTATATTGATATTCTTTTCTACTGCTGCACTTTCACCAGTAAATGCTGATTGATTAATAAATAAGTCTTTACTTTCAAACAAATATAAATCTGCTGGTATAACACTTCCTGCACTTAATGTAATAATATCTCCATAGACTACTTTTTCTTGTCTTATTTCTTTTTGTTTACCTTCTCTTATAACATCAGTAAATATCCTTATTTGTTCTTTTAATTTTTCATTAAATTTATATGTGGACCAATCTTGACTAAACCTTATAATAACACTTATTAATGTAATACCAAGTATTATAAAAGCACCTATTTTATCATCTGTAATAAAATCAATTGTGGCAAGTAAAAATAATATTAAGACAAACTTATCCTTTAATGCTTCAAACATAAAATATAATGGGGTTTTCTTTTTTCTATTAGTTGCGATGTTTTCTCCATATTCTTCTAATCTATGACGAAAAGCATTTATATTTAGTCCATCTTCATTTGTTTTAAATAGTTCCATTATTTCTTCTTTACTTTTAGAAGATAATTCTTTGTACTCTAAATCATTATTCATTATTCTCACATCCTACAATTATTTTACCATAAAATTAAATGATTA